>JAKAQT010000043.1 GCA_021819605.1 Thermoplasmata archaeon | reverse complement strand
TTCCGATCTATGGGAACCATACATCAAAGGCTATATACTCGCCTTGACTTGATATGGTGATATTGATCATGACCACTCTGGTTCTGAATATAGACAGGGATAACGATTTCGGAGAGAAGGCTGGACTAGAGGGTCCCATAGTGGGTTATGAAGCATGCTACGCGGCTGCGCTAAAGCTGATCACCATTGATCCTGAGGATTCAGATGCCAATGCACTTTTTGGAGCAATAAGGCATTATGAGGAACTGCTCAGGCAGGGCCAGAGTGCTCAGATTGCCCTTGTTACAGGAGATATGGATGTTGGGCAGGTTTCAGATGAGAGAATCGGGAGCCAGCTGGATCTGCTTCTTTCCAACAGCGATTATGATGACGTTATCCTTGTGACGGACGGAGCGGAGGATGACTACATTGTTCCCCTCATCATATCAAGGAAAAGAATACGCTATGTAAAACACATCATTGTGCGCCACAACCAGAACATAGAATCCATGTACTATTACATAGTGAAAGCACTCAAGGACAAGAAACTCATAAACAAATTTATCATACCCCTGGGACTTGTTTTCCTGACGTATGGTATTGTTTCACTGGGCTTCATCATTTATGGTGCCTTTGTAAGCAGGTCACTTGCTGTTGACCCGAGCCTTGGCGCCGTAACCTTTGTGACTATTGTCCTTGGAGCCTACCTGGTGGAAAGGGGATTCGAGCTTGGAAGGATATTCGTGGGTATGCTGAAGTCTGTGAGAGAGTATGCCCAGGAGACCAGGATCATTTTCCTGTCGTATGTCATAGCCGCAAGCCTTGTTTTCGTCGGAATTGCCTCAAGCTACGTCATAACAAGGAGTACCATGAAGAACCCCGTAGACGGTGTCCTGATCTTCCTTTCAATGTTCACATGGTGGATATACGGAGCTTTCTTTGCAAGGGAAGGTGGATCGGCCATAGAGATGTACATAAACAACAACCGCACTGGAATATTCAAGACTCTTTACGGCCTCATGTTTTCCCTATCTGTTGCATTCATCGTTTACGGAATGATAAACTACATCAGGTACATCCTTACGTTCATACCGTTCTCTTCTGCAATCATAAGCATATTCTTCCTGGTGCTGGGGCTTATCATCGCAATGCTCTCCTCCATGGTGCACAGATACTTCACTGACAGGGGAGAGATCACGGAACTGAAGCCTGCATCCAACAGCGCCTCCACCTCTACAGTAAACAATGCGCCTGAGCACAAATGACCCCGGAACTATGGAATTCCTATTACTCAAGAATCTCCGCAGATCTTGGTTTCTCAATGCAGGACGATTACCTGAGTTCCCTCCTGCTTTCCGGCATACTTGGAGACCGTTCACGACTTTCCCTTCTTCATGATTACTCTGCGGCCAGCATCATGGTTGTGGGAAACGCAGCCTCAATGCCAGATGACCTTGCCAGGATGCACGGCGACCTGGCCATAGTGGCTGATTCTGCTTTGCCTGCATATATGGACCTCATGTCCTATCCGGAAATTGTCGTAACAGACCTGGATGGCAATATCGGGAAAATAGAGGAGGCCTCGGCAGGTGGAAGCCTTCTGGTGGTGCATGCACATGGCGACAACATGGATAAGATCAGGAAAAACCAGCAGCTTCTCAGCGGCAGGGTGCTCGGGACAACACAGAATTCTCCACTGTGGAATATATACAACTTCTACGGCTTCACCGACGGCGACCGGGCAGCTTTCCTTGCCGATTATCTTGGCGCCGAATACATTCTGCTAGCAGGCTTTGACTTCGAACACCCCAATTTGAAGCCCGGCCAGGACAGGGACAGGAAGGTGAAGAAACTCAAATGGGCCAGAAAGCTCCTTCAGGAGCTGGCATCTGAACGCGGAAAGGCGATGCCGGATACAGGCAGCCTCATAATCTGACAATCCAGCCGTCCGTATACTCCAGTGCAAAACTGGCAGAGTCCAGAAGAAGGCATGCATCAATGTCCGGGCCTGACCCCATGATTCGCAGCCTTGCTGCACCCCTTGAATGCCTTACTCTGTCAGCGTATATTTTGAAATCAGGATTCGATCCCTCCAGCATTTCCTTGAGATATTCGCCGAAGATCTGATCCTCATCGGCAGATCCATCCGGCCTGCCGGACAGGATTATGTCCACATTGTCTTCTGAAGAAAGCGCCTCTGCAATGGCACCTGCATTGATGAATGAGCCTATGAGTATGCGCCCCGTTCCAGAAATTTTCCTGAGCACCCTGGTTCCATTTGTGGATGTGAATACAACGGTCTTCCCATCCACATCGGCCTTCATGAGTTCCACAGGGGAATTGTTGTAGTCGAATCCGGGTATTCTCAGCCCATATCTTTCACCCACAAGAACGTAATCCTGGTTGAGGCGCCTCAACTTTCTTGCCTCCCTGATTGAATCTGTTGGCAGGATTCTGACAGCTCCACGGGCCATAATCACCGGCATTGAGGATGTGGACCTGAATATATCAACAAGCACCTTGGTGGATTTATCAAAGTTCCGGGCACGGCGGCCCTCAATAATACGTACAGTCAACGGTTCATTATGCTCCTGGTTCTAAATATTCTTTGCTGCAGTCTTGGAGTTGAAAACACGCAATCCTGTGATCGGCTAACTCCAGAACGAACTCCATTGAATGATTGCCCATGGAAATTCAGGCTGAATCATCCTTATTGAATTCTAAGATAATAACGGTATGGAAAAAACATTTTGGGAACAGGTTTCCATTTAACATTTGTGAGCGGGAATTCCCCTTCGCAAGATGGGGGATGAAAGCGAGCGGAGGGTTTCTAGTTGCTTATTATATACATAATCTATGGTGTATGATCTGGATAAGGGAGCACACTCTGTGTATTCATTATACTATCACTTCATCCAGGTCGTGAAATACAGGAAGATGATATTTGTCAATGATGCCATCGTGGATTTTCTCAAGACAAAGACCAGGGAAATAGCTGAAACATTCAATGTTGACATTCTTGAGATAGAATGCGATAAAGATCACTTCCACATGCTTTTCAAATCAACACCAGTGATCAACATACCTCAATTCATAAATGCAATAAAGACAATAACATCAAGGGAGATACAGCGTAACTTCCCCGATGTGAAGAAACAGTTATGGGAGGGGAAGCTCTGGTCACCCTCATACTTCCTCGCAACATCCGGGCAGGTTACGCTTGATGTCCTGAAAAGATATGTGGATTCTCAGGAGGTAAAACGCAATGAGGACCTTCAGGTTCAGGATATATCCCTCCAAAAGGCAGATCCATATGCTGAACTCCACCCTCGATCTCTGCCGTGAACTGTACAATTCCATGTTACAGCAGCGGATATACGCTTACAGATCGGGGAAGAAAGTGAACTACAGATCACAGCAGAATGAAATACCTGAGATAAAGAATGCATTTCCGGAATACCACAATGTATACTCACAGGTTCTTCAGGACGTTGCAGGGAGACTGGATAAGGCGTACGGCAATTTCTTCAGAAGGGTCCAAGAGAAAAAGAACGGGAAAAACATAAAGGCAGGTTTTCCCAGATTCAAATCAGGAGACGGGTATAATTCCATCACCTACCCGCAGTCGGGATTCAGGATACTGGATAACGGCCATATATGGCTATCGAAGATAGGTGAAATAAGGATGTTCATGCACCGCCCGATCCATGGGGCAATCAAGACGCTATCTATAAAACGTGATTCTGTAGGAGACTGGTTCATCGCCTTCACTGTTCAAACGGATAGGAAACATGATGAGAACGAATCAACTGGAACATGGAACACTGCACTCGAACCTGTCAGCCCAGTTGGCATTGATCTCGGACTGAAATCACTCATCACAACAAGTGACGGGATACAGATAGAGCCTCCGGAGTTCCTGAGAAAATCGGAGAAGAAACTGAAGAGGGCATAGAAAAAGCTAT
Source organism: Thermoplasmata archaeon (assembly GCA_021819605.1). GTDB lineage: Archaea > Thermoplasmatota > Thermoplasmata > Thermoplasmatales > Thermoplasmataceae > UBA509. The sequence continues at coordinate 7,196 of JAKAQT010000043.1, read as the reverse complement.
CAGCAAAGAAGAAGGGATCGGGGAAAAGAAAGAAAGCAAAAACAAGGGTGGCAAAGATTCACAGGAAGATAGAGAGGCAGAGGGATGACTTCTCACACAAACTTTCCGGAAACCTTGTGGAAAACCATGATCTCATTGTTTTCGAGGATCTGAACATTGGGGGAATGATGAGGAACCATCACCTTGCCAAGAGCATAGAGGATGCATCATGGAACAAGATCGTCCAGTATACAGCGTACAAGGCTGAAAGTGCCGGTACGGTTGTAATACTGGCCAATCCCAGGGATACGTCAAGAAAATGTTCAAGGTGCGGAAACGTCAGGGAGGACCTGAAACTATCGGACCGCATATACCACTGCAGCTCATGCGGCCTGATCATCGATCGGGACATGGACGCCGCAATAAACATTCGCAATATGGGACTGATAAAGGTAGGGAGGGGCACTCCCGAATTCACGCCCGTGGAGACTGGAGCTCTGTCAGCAATGGTAACTCCGGTCGCTGAAACGGGAAGCCCCCTGCGTTAGCTGGGGGAGGATGTCACTTGCGTCAGGAATAGGATTTCTTCTTCTGGCCTTCATCTGCCAGGAGAATTCCCATGAAAATCGAGATTGTGATCCAGACTATGGCTATTATGAGCAGCAGTATGCTTGGCTCAATGAATATTGAAATTATTAATAAAATTGCGGGGATGTAATATTTTAACATGCCCCAAAAATAGCTGTAGTAATCCATTCAGTGCCCTTATCCGAAAAGTGAGCTGAGACCTGCAAGAGCGTCCTCTTCGGATGCTTCTTCCTTCTTCTCTTCTTTCTTTTCTTCCTTCTTGGACTCTGCCTTCTTAGGTGCTTCTGCAGCGTGGGCTGGTGCGGCAACAGCCATGCTGGCTGCATTCTTTAGCACCTCGTCGATCTTGACCTCTTTCAGGCTTGACACCAGTGACTTCAGCCTTGCATCATCTGCCTTGACCCCTGCCTCTGTAAGTACCTTCTTGAGGTTTTCCTCATCCACTTCTTTCCCTGCTGAGTGAAGCAGCAGTGCTCCATATATATATTCCATTTTCTATACCTCCTTATCCAAATAGCGCGCTAAGGCCTTCTGAGGCCTTATCTTCATCGTCTTCCTTGCTTTCTTCCTTGGGTGCTTCCGGCGCAGCCTCGTGGGCTGAACCCTTTTCCTCGGCTTCTCCTGACATTGCTCTGTTCAGTGCTGTGGCTTCCCTAATCGCTTTCAATATAAATAACTGTACATTGCTTTCGTCCACAGTACCGGTGTCAAGAGCCAGAGCCTCGGCAGCGATCCTTGCCTTTACGATCAGGTCAGGCACGATCTCCTTCACCAGGAACATGGCATCGAGTGCTATATTTCTGGCCTGCGAGAACGCGGTGATCATCTGGCCCAGTACCATCTCCTGGGTGATGGATATTGCCTCCCTGTTGAATATTATTCCATCACTGTAGGCCCCTATTACGTCCAGACCCACAGTAACAGGCAATATTTCCAGCTTTTCGAGGATCTTTGCCTTATCCTTTGGAATGACCTCACCGCTCTTTACGTAGAGTGTCTCCTTCTTGATGACAATCTTTCCCTTGTCTATGGCCGTCTGTAACCCTGCCTTCTGGAACTCACTTATCATGGGCCCTGGAGGGAAATTTGTGGCCATTTCGGGAATGATGATATCATGATCAGCTATTTCCCCGCCTCTAGCTGCGGCCTTCTGTTTCTTGCTCTCAAGGATGGAATACAGCTTTGAGGGGGTTTCTCCCGTTGTAACAACGGCAATCTGCCCGGAGGCGAGTTTCCCAAGTTCAGCTATTCTCTCCTTCTTTATGTCAGCAAGGGCCTTTAAGAGCAGCCTCTTCCTTACTACGCGTATCTTTGCGTCTCCCTTGAGTTCTTTTCTAATCTTCTGCAGCTGCGCGTTTCTTATTCCCTTTATGCTAACAAGGGCAGTTACGGGACTGCTGCTCAGGTCCTCAACAAGAGAATTTACAGTTTCAACTTTCCACTGAGCTGGATGCCTCATTCTATAACCTCCAGATTCAACTTTACGGGTTTGCCCATGGTGGTCTTGAGGAAGACTGAATCTATGTTCCCGTATCCCTTCTCAAGCTTGCTCACAATCCTCTTGATTACCGCACTGAGATTCTCAGCAATATCCTCGTTGCTCATGAGTTTGGTGCCAATGGGAACATGAAAGGTCCTTCTGTCCCTGCTTCTGGCCCTTACTGTCCTCTTAAGGCTGGCGATGAGCGGCGTTGGATCCTGGCCTGGCGGCAGAGGCCTGGGAATCTTACCTCTGGGACCAAGAACCTGACCCAGTGTCTTACCAATGTTTGCCATGAGCGTTGCTTCGGCAATGAAAAAGTCAATCCTGTTTGCCAGTTTCTTGAATGCTTTCTTATCGTCTGCAAATTTTGACAGATCCTCTGGGCCATAAATAAAATCTGCTGAGTTCTTTGCCTTGCTTTTCATGTCCTCAGTACCGAACACAGCGACCCTGAGATCCTTCCCTCTCCCTTTTGGAAGAGCTATTTCCTCGTTAATTCTGCTCTTGGGATTTGTGAGATCTACTTCCTTTATGTTTATGGCAAGTTCAATGCTTTCCGGGAACTTCCTCTCCGGGGAAGCTTTCTTGACCTCTTCAATCTGTGCGAGCAATTCTTTCTTAGATGCCAATATTTTCACCTCTGTAGTGCCTGCGAGATAAAATCTCTCCTACAGTTAAATCTTGATTTCACCTTTCTTTATAAGCATTTGCGCCTCTTTTGGATCCTTGCCGTCTATTGTGATGCCAAGCGAGACGCATGTTCCAATTACCTCGAGGACTGCAGCCGTCAGGCTGTTTGCCATCATGCTGTCCATCTTCATGCGGGCAACCTTCTTTATCTGCTCAATGGTTGCATTTCCTGCCACTGCCTCCTTTCTCTTGGCTGCCCCTGTCTCGATTCCTATCTCCTTCTTTATGAGGGCGGACGTGGGAGGAATTCCAACCTTTATTTCGTACTTCTTGGTGGCCGCATCGATAACCACAAGTGTGACTGGAACCTGCATTCCCTGAAAGTCCTTTGTCTTCTCGTTAATTTCTTTTACTATCTGTCCCAGATTGAGTCCAAGAGGACCAAGTGCTGGGCCGAGGGGTGGGCCCGTTGAGGCTTTTCCTCCTTCAACCATGGTACTGACTGATTGTGCCAAATGTATTCACCTATGAGTTTCACCACATGGCTAACAAACACTTTAAACTTTTTATTGCCTGTTTCCTGAAAGTCCGGAGACCCTTGTCGATAAAATTCTGAATAATCCGGGTGTAACTGAAACCGGTCAGTTAACCAGTTTCAGCTCCCTGAGCTTCTGCATCACTTCAGGGGCATGATCCTTTGGAGAGACCTTGGGATATACGTAGGCTATTTTCCCGTCCGCTCCCACGATGTATGTCACTCTTGAGGCACTCCTTGTTCCCAGCACCCCGTAATCTGATGCTATCTTCTTGCTGTTGTCCACCACAAGAGTGAAGTTAAGGTTGTATTTATCAGCAAATTTCCTGTGCGAATTCTGGGTGTTCACACTTATGCCCAGGACCTTGACGCCGGCCTGCTCATATGCAGTAATATTGTCCCTGAAGCTGCATGCTTCCGCAGTGCATCCCGGTGTGTCATCTGCAGGGTAGAAATACACAATTACCGGCTTTCCAGTGAAATCGGTTAGCTTCACGGGCCTGCCATCCTGGTCCACGGATTCAAAGTCGGGTGCCTTTTCACCAATTTTAAGAAGTTCTGCCATGAATCTTAATGCATGATGTGCATATAATCTTTATAATCAGACAGATGCAGATAAGTTTAAATATTGCTGTATCAGGAATAGAATTTTTTCAGTATCTTATCCCCCGGGAAGTGCATGAGGGTGATCACCTGGCCCTTCTTGTTCTCCATGATATCTGGAGCATTCCTGTCTGCAATTCCAACTGCAATGTACTGGTTATTCCTGTTCCGGATAAACACCATATCCCCCTTCTTGATTGCAGGATCCATTTCGGTTATGCCCTGGGCAAATACATTTGACCCGTTGATAATATGCGGTACAGCGCCATCGTCCACGGTTACGTTGCCCCTTGAGGGGTGGAAGTCGTTTATGAGGAACAGAGTGGGTACCGTTCCTTCACCGATATACAGATATGGCTTCCCGGAACCGAAGTAGCATTTCTCGCCCTTCCTCTGGTCAATCTCAATTCCATCTGGCGGAAGATCTATGCCCATTCCCATGAGTGTATCGTGCACGTCCCTTGCCTCCTTCCTCGACACAAAATGGCGGCCCAGTTAAATCACCTCACAAATATTCTAATATTCTCCATCTCCTCTGGAAGCGCATCCGGCCCTCGCTTGATTATGCTGCACACATGGTCCCTGATCTTCCATGCAAGGTCCTTCTCCGTCTCTGTGAACTGCCACTCCCTGTTCCTGCTTTCCCCGATGCAGTCCAGGAATGCATAGAATAGTGATTTCCTGACGTTTGAACTGCCAAGGCTCTTCTCAGCATTTCTTATGGATTTCTCACGCCCATGCGCGAAATAGTCCATTAGAACGTCCACAAGAAACTGGGAATCGGGAGACCATCCGGACACTTCCACGGAATTCCTGATATCCATTCCCCTGGAAGCGTTCTGGATGGATTCTATCTGATCGACAGGAGACCCATGTGATGACGCTATAACGGCCTCGTCCACATCAGGAAACAGTTCTTTCAAGATTTCCCGGCCATGAGATGGCCAGACTGCCTCCAGCACCTTTCTCTCGGAAAAAGCATCCATCTGGAATCCCCTGTTTGTTGCATGCAATATCTCTATGATCTTGCTGTCGGGAACATACTTGAAAGGATACTTGCCTGCAAGTTCCTCCGGGGTCTTGAATACATCCTCGCCGATGATATAATAACCCATCTTCACTGCTTCGTTCACCCTGTAATCCATTATGTCCCTGATGAAGGTCCTGTCGTTGATCTTGCCCTGCATGTACATCCCCAGTGAGTTTGCAGGTATCCCGGAAAGCGTTGACCCGAGAAAATCACAGGAAAATGAAATGTCTGCAGAAATGTCCGGGGTCAGTATGTGCTTTAGAATCAGGTTTACTGTATTCAGGGTTGAGTTTTCCATCACGTTTATGGTAACCGTCGAAAGATGCGATATTGCGAGCTTGTGCCCGCTGTTGCCTATGGTTATTTCTGACCCTTCAGTCGTGAACTGCACACCCTCATCCTTCAGGAGATCCTGGAAGAACTCCACACCGGGAGATGTGTTCTTGCATGATCCGAGGAAGAAATTTGATGAAGAATATACCCGAACTCCCTTTGTCTTTGCCAGTGAAGAAAATGCAAGCATCCTCCACAGCGGATCATCAAAGTGCTGTATCCCGGCAAGCACTGTGTCATCGGTAGAACCACCACGCTTTGCGTATTCTATGCTGCCGAACTGTGTCTTGAGTACTCCGAAGACAGTGTTCTGGTCTGATTCCATGGCCCTGCGTGTCTCACTGAGTCCGGAAAGAATCTGGTCTGGCGATTTTGAATATCTATCATAGTTTCCTGATGCGGAGAGAGATGCAATCTTCTTCTCGTAGGTCCTGAAGGGACAGAACATGCCACCGTCAACACATTGTGGTACAATGACGGACGGATCCTGGAACAGCTTCTCCATGTGCCCCAGGAAATCCCGCTGTTTTTCTCTTGAAGTGCTTTTAAGCCTCATAGGCATTATTTGTTGTCCAGCATCCTGATGGCCTCTGCCCTGACTGTTACCGGGATAGGCACCATGGACTCCACCAGCTGGACTGTGACCTCTTCCTTGCCCGAATCGATGGACATTATCTTAGCCTTCTCGCCCTTGAATGGCCCATCTATAAGTTCAACAAAAGCTCCCAGTTCAAGGCCGGTAACGGCAGGTTTTGGCGTAAGATAGTGCTCTATCTCTTCCAGTTTTATGTCACCCTCCACCATTCCCTTGTAACCCTTGATTCCCTTGGCAATGAAAGAAACGCGATCAGGATGCATGGTCTCAACGAAAACGTAACCCTTGACCTCATGGGGTGCCATTATGGCAAACACCTCATTTGTGGCCTTTTCATCACGTTCCAGTCTCTCCTGCTTATCCTTTTCACTTCTTCTCTCCAGGTCCCTGGAAACTGGGAATTCGTTTCCCACTGTGGTTTTTATGGCCACTATTACCGGCGACAGTGTCAGGGTGAATTCCTTCTGGAGATGGTGTATTCCATCGTCAGATTCCACTGTCACGACAAACGATGCTCTGTCTCCAAGATATCCCCCCTTTGGGGTAGTGAATACCAGGACGAGTTTCCTTTCCTTTTTGCCGTCTATATCGAATTCCTCCGACACCGGCTTATTGTCAATGGGAGAAAGCGAGAATGTCTTTGTCTTCTGGTCCTGAATAGCAAGTGACCATTCAACAAGTCTATCCACCTGGTTAAACTCCGATGAAACCGTAATTCTGAATCTCCTCTTTGAGGACTGTATGTTCCGGACCGTAACAGGAACTTCAACCGGCCTGTCACTGCCAACGCTTCGGCTGGCAACATCCATTCTTATCCATTCAAACTGATTTTCTGCATTTTCCATGTTCAAACACACACCTATGGCACAGGCACGTAGACTCCCATGATAAGGTATATGAAAAATCCCACGAGCCCGAGCAGTACTATTCCCACACCCGTTATGAGAACTACCTTGATATATTCATCCCTGGTGGGCTTCTTTGCCATCCGGAGGATCCTGGAGTACTTTCCCTTTCCTATTCCTCCAATTTTACGCTCTATCTTATTCTGGACATCAAGGAGTTTATCATCTACGGTCATGATCAATCAACGTTCCATTAACATAATGACAAATAAAACCTTTCTCAAATATGAGAAAATAAATACACAACTAAATTGACTAACTGGCTGGAGAAGATTATGCCTGTGACTCGCCACTACTTAGGAGGTGATCCATCCGCAGGTTCCCCTACGGATACCTTGTTACGACTTAACCCTCCTCACTGACATCAGATTCGAGTTTGTTCTCTCGAGCATACCCTCATCCAACACCAGCTCGGATGGTTTGACGGGCGGTGTGTGCAAGGAGCAGGGGCATATTCACCGCGGGCTGTTGACCCGCGATTACTACGGAATCCACATTCATGAGGGCGAGTTACA
>JAKAQT010000042.1 GCA_021819605.1 Thermoplasmata archaeon | reverse complement strand
TACAGCATGGGTACTGATGGCAGTGCGACCTGATTATAAGCTGAATTCTCAGTACCCTGAAGCGTAAAACAATCCGCCATTATAATTCACTGATTATATCATAAAATGTATATTCACGGCTTATTTCTGTATCAGTTTTTTATCCCCAAAGAGACTACTGGAATCATGCAGTCTAAATCTGAGGGAAACAAAATCTTTCTTAAAATTGAATACGGGGAGGATATCAGGGATTGTCTCAATTCTGTTCTGGAGAAATATCACGTCAGTTCAGGTGAAATCGAGTGGGGGCTGGGAGCAGCAAAGAATCTTGAAATCGGTTATTACACCGGCGCTGAATATATACGCAAAACATATGAGGGACCCCTTGAGATGGTTGTATTTCATGGAAGCATCGCCTCTGTTGAGCCCAGGTTTCATATCCACTGTTCGGGTGCCGGACCTGACCACATCATGGTTGGAGGACACTTCTTTTCCGGCACTGCGGAACCTCTCATGGAGATCAGTATCACAAAGTTTGACCAGATCAATATTGTAAGGGAAAAGTCCCAGAAATCAGGCCTCATGGAAGCTACGCTTCTCTGAGGTGGCCGTTTTCTTCAAATCATGTCCTCCAGCACTTCAAAAACTTCGTTTTCAGAGGCATTAATTTTTCCCGCAATATATTTGAAGTCGTTACGTCCTATTCCGTAGTCACTCAGGCGGGGAGCAAACCCCAGACCTCTGATGAAGCTTTCAACCGTTCTTGCAAACTGGAATGCCCGTTCTCTATTGTCTGATGCAGATAGCCCCAGCCAGGATCCCATGAGCGCAAGCGGCTCAGGATTCATTTCCGCATAATGTCTCAACACTGCGGGAAGGGTTATGCAGCTGGTAACCCCGTGGGGTATCTCCCATTTTGCACCAATGACTCTGCCAATGAGATGGCTCAGGCCGAAAGGTGCATCGAAGACCTCGAAATATGAGTACCATGCCGCCAGCTGGCATTCATGCCTCTCCAGCAGTGAATCTCCATGGAGATTGGTGAATATCTTTCTCATTGCCTCGCGGGCCATTATCCGGGCGGGTTCACTGCCAAAATTTGATACCACTGTTTCAATGACATGATCCAGAGCCCTTATACCCGATGTCCTCCACAATTTTTGAGGGGTTTCAATGGCCGGCTCCGGATCCAGGAATATGTAATTGGGTGTGATCCGGGCATCCCGTATTCCGGTCTTCTCGCCCCCAATTGAATAGCCTGCAATGTGGGAAAATTCAGCTGCAGAAAGTGTTGTGGAAACTGCGATCTGAGGCGCCTCTATGTCGTAGTAATACCTCACCACCTTTGCAGCGTCATGAACGCTTCCACCGCCAACTGAAAGTATTGTGTCGCAATTCCTGTTTCTCATGAGTTCGGTTGCGTGCTCAATCTCCTCCATGGGAGAATGCTGCGTAACCTCCCTGAATTCGGCATAATCACCGGGAATTTCGCTGAGCAGATCGCCGTAAAACACCGTTTTCGAAACTGAGCTTGATGACATCACCATGACTTTCCTAGTTCCAAGTTCCTTCAGGAGATCTGGAAGTTCTTTCAGCACACCGGTGCCATGATAAACCCTTCTGATGGGAAGATAGTTGAACCTCATCTGTACCATGATTCCATATAGGCGGGGTCTTCTATCTCAAGGGCATCCCTGGTAACTTTCAAAGGCTCATAGGCTTCCACCATGACTGCCACCTCGTCTGTTTCCTCCTTGCCTATGGCTGATTCAAGCGCCCCTGGCTGCGGTCCATGAATGAGCCCTCTGACATGCAGCGTTACTGATCCTGCAGATATGCCTTTCCTGCTCATGAAACTCCCTGATGAATAGAAAAGAACCTCGTCGGTGTCAATGTTGCTGTGGTAATAGGATATTGGTATGGATCTGGGATGGAAATCGAATTTTCTTGGGAGAAATGTCCCGATCATGAAGGATTTTCCGCTGAAGGTCTCGTGCACCGGAGGAGGCTGATGCAACTTACCCACAATTGGTGCCATGGATCCGGTGCTGATTGCAAATGGGTAGAGGTAGCCGTCCCAGCCGGCCACATCGAAGGGGTTCATGTCTCTTTCCTCCCTGAGAAAATAATCTCCGAAATCAACCAGTACATTGAACGATCCGCCATCTGTTGATGGATCATGGAGGCGGGGAACACGGATATCCCTGGTATAGTATGGTGATCCTTCCTTGATCTGGCCATATGTGTTGAGATATCTTTGTGGTATGGAGGCCCGTTCCCTGGATTCAACAAGGAAGAAATCCAGGCCTGATGGCGTATCAATGGTGTAAGTTGTCCCCTTTGGAACGTACAGGTAATCCCCTGCCGAAACGTCCAGGTTTCCCAGCATGGACTTCATGGTGGCGTTACCGGATTGGATGAAGTAGACCTCGTCACTGAGTGCGTTCCTGTAAAGAGTTCCTGTGTTCTCAGATGTCTGTGCCACTGACAGCCTGACCGTGGAATTGAACATCAGGTATCTCCTGCCAGTTACGAAATCCCCTCCCCTGCCCAGCTTTCCTGTCTGGAAATGCCTGTGAATCATCACATCTGCTGAGCTCTTATCCACCGGATCGCGGGGTATCTTCTTCACAGATTTCACCCGTGTCGGTTCACCAAGATGATACAGGAGAGAGTATGGCCCGTCAAAACTTTCCTCCCCGAAAAGTTCCTCCCTGAGTATGTTGCTCCTGTCATCATAGGTGTGCCGGCTTTCCGGCATCCTGCCCTGCCTGACGTAAAACGCCAACTCAGTCCGCCCCCACTATTCTTGTGACCAGATCCCCCAGTATATCTGAGTGAAAACTCACCTGGTCTCCTGCCTTGAGCCACCCGGCTCTTTCCGGTCCCCTCTCGAGGATGCATCCTCCTGACACAGTGCCGCTCATGATCACGTCTCCAGGCTTCAGCAGGGTCTCAGTGGATGCCCATGAAATCATCTCCTGGAAAGTCCAGTGCATGTCCTTCAGGTTCCCCTCCACGAACAGGTCACCATTCAAATTTGCCTGCAGGCTGCAGTCTAGTTTCCTTTCCTGGTCAAGGTGTGTTTCCATCTCGTCAGCGGTTACAATGAAACGTCCCATACTTGTGGCAAAATCCTTGCTCTTGGAAGGGCCAAGCCCAATCTTCATCTCCTTTCTCTGCTGGTCCCTGGCGCTCCAGTCATTCATGAGCGTGAAGCCGAAGATGTGCGACCATGCATCCGCCACGGAAATGTTCTTGCCCTCCTTGCCAATTATTGCTCCCACTTCCAGCTCAAAGTCAAGCTCTGACGAGAATCCTGGATAGGGCAGATCATGATCACTGGCATAGATGGACGAGTTTCCTGAGTAATAATATGCGGGGAATTCATACCATTCCTGTACCATGTCAAGCCCCCTCAGGGATCTGGCTGTCTTCACATGGCCTTCAAATGCATAAAAATCCCTGATCTGGTTTATGTAAGGCATGGGAACGAGATAGGATGTTGGGACATGGTCTGTGACTCCTGCATGATGTCCATCTGCAATAAAATTCCTGATCTTTTCAAGGTTCTTCAGCACAACGGAGTAAAATGACCTCCCCTGTTCCTCCACAGGCATCCCCAGGATCTCCCCCAGATCAAGGAAACTTTCTCCAGCTGCGATTACAGTCCTTATGCCGTCTTCAGTTTCGATCCTTGCAATCCTCATGCTTACAGATTCCCTCTCTTTGCCTGCTCTGCTTCAATTGACTTGAACAGTTCCCTGAAATTTCCCTTGCCGAAGGATGTGGCTCCCTTGCGCTGGATTATCTCGTAGAAGAATGTGGGCCTGTCCCCAACTGGCCTTGTGAAAATCTGCAGGAGATATCCGTCATCGTCCCTGTCAACCAGTATGTTCAGGCGGCGAAGATCCTCAAGCTTTTCGTCAATTTTTCCAACCCTGTCCAGAAGTGTGTCGTAATACGCTGAAGGGGTTGATAGGAACTCCACTCCCCTTGACTGCATCTCTGCCACAGTTTTCAGTATATTGTCCGTCTCTATGGCAATATGCTGTACCCCGGGTGAATTGTAATAGTCCAGGTATTCCTGTATCTGTGACTTCTTAAGCCCCAGGGCCGGTTCGTTAATCGGAAAGATGATCTTCCTGTTTCCGTAATGCACAACCTTCGACCTTAGAGAGGAGTATTCCGTGCTTATATCCTTGTCATCAAAACTTATGAGCTGGTCAAAGCCCAGTCCATTTACGTAATAGTTTACCCAGGAATCCATCATTCTGTCCTCGACGTTGCCAACAGTATGATCGATCTTCTTCAGGCCTACATGTTTTCCACTGGCCCCTATTTCCTCAAATCCAGGAGGGAGTCCTGATTTGTAGCTGTCCTCCTCCACAAGTGTATGCACGGTCTCTCCGAATGAATATATCCTGGCGGCGTCAACCGTTCCATCCCTGCCAGTGATCCTGGAAACTGGCGAAATTCTTGCCACGCCCCTCTTCTTCACAAAGTCCACAGTATCCCCAATGTTTTCCACGCGAAGGGAAATGTCCCTTACCCCGTCTCCGTGATATCTCACATGATCGGCAATGGGAGAATCGTAATTCAGGTAACTGGTGAAAATCAGGCGGACATCTCCCTGGCCTAAGAGGTATGAAACGCGGTCCCTCACGCCAGTCTCAGGGCCCGCATATGCAAGGAGGTCAAAACCCAGTGCCTGCTGATGGTAAAATGACCATTGTCTTGCTGAACCCACATAATATTCCACAGCATTGACGGCATTGAATATGTTCTCGTTATCCATGAGTCAATAACAATAATACAGTAATAAGGATTTTCAATTGGGAATACTGAAAATAGCCACTGTAGCGTGATAACCATTGCCATATATTAATTGGAAATGCATAATTATGAAGTAATGATTACTGAATGATATCATTGTCAGATGAAATTTACACCTATGTGGCAACTTTCTCCTTCAACGATCATTTCTATTCACTGGAGCAGCCGGAAAGGGATGCAGTTGTTGAGGCCCTGAACGTGACTTTCAGGGAATATGAGGGGAAGCTGATCAACCTCAGGATGTACCGATCCATAAGGCACGACTGCGATGTAATATTCTGGCTGTCCGCCCATGACCCCATGGATATGTCCAGATTCAAGGAGAGCATCATGAGGGCAATGAAGGGATATGGAACAGCCCAGTACAGCATGTTCTCGCTCTACGAGCATTCTCCATACCTCAGGGATGTGAGAAGCCTTGAGGACACACTGAGATTTGTTCCAAAGAGATATTTTGTCGCGTATCCAATGAGCAAGACGCCTGACTGGTACCTGATTGACTATGATGAAAGAAAAAAGATACTTGCAGAGCACATTGGCATGGCAACATCACATCCAGAGAACCAGGATATCCGCTCATACACCACATACTCGTATGGGCTGGGTGATCAGGAGTTTGTAGTTCTTTACGAAACAGATTCACTCTCTCAGTGGTCCCATGTAACCGGGAAGCTCAGGGAGGCAACGGCACGAAAATGGATCATAAAGGAGGAGCCAATAATTATTGGGATACTCTCTGAACCCCTGAAATTCTGATTTGGCCAAGCTTGCCGAATGTTGAGCATCACTTATCCTGCTTTCAAGGTGTAGTGGACATCATGGAGGGTTGTTCCTGCCCATCCATTTCTTCAGTTTATCCTTCACGCTGTCCGGGATAAGGGAATACCTGGTCTGTGACATTGAATATATCATGCGATCCCCGTCACGGGTGACCCCAATTGCATTCATGATCTGGTCCATGATGTTCTGCCACCCAGCAGTTGCTGAAATATCCTTCACCTTTTCCGCCAGTTCAGATTTACTGACTGTAAAAATGCCGCTTTTTGCCAGTTGCGTCCTGAGGGTAACATCATCCTTCAGTTTCAGCCCATCGTCAATTACTGCCACGCCAATATCTGATCCCATCCGGAACTTCGCCCTGACCATATCCTCCCATATATCAGAATCTGTCACCGACATGATTTGAACCATGAATACTGACGGCCCTGGAGAGACCATAAGAAGGTTGTCACAGCCTGAAATCACCCCTGGAAGTTCCCTGACAGGATGTGCCGATACATCAGATTTGCTCAGAATCCTCTCCAGGTCTGCAAAAACAGAACTGACTGCTGAGGCGCGGGCAGCGGAGAGGTTTTGATGCGTATGAACTGATACATTCCGCTGGAGCCTTGATCCACATTTCTGGCAGAACAGTGAGCCATCTGGCATGGACGAACCACAGGATGGACACTTTATCATAATTTATTAAAATTCATGGTGAGATATTAACATATGCTGTTCCTTTTCAATACAAATCCTGCGGCTCAGCTGGGAATTTGATTCCCATAACAGGGACCGGATCAGCGTTATATATCCCGGACAGCTTTGAAGCCGTAATCTTTCACTGCACAATGAATGAGGCTCTTCTTGATCTCGCTCATGTCGCTGTACCTGTTTGCCGGGTCCGGATCGATGCACCTCATTATGAGAAACTGGAGAGGTTTCCTGACAAGCGGGTTGACCTTTGATGGCTCGGTAACTGGCACAGCAGAAGCTTCCCAGAGCAGAACATTCCTGTCTGTATAGAACTTTCCGGAGTTTACCCGGCTCTCAATGAATACCTGCCTCCTGGCAAGACTCTTTGCAGTCCTGAAATCATTGGCTGATCCGGTAAGAAGGTAATACATCACCATGCCGAACTCATACACGTCATAGGTCTCGTCCGTGTCGTAGTTGCTCATGAGGATCTCTGGAGGTGAATACAGCACGGAAAACTGAGAGAATACAATATTCCCGAGACCCCTGATCTTGGCAGAGCCGAAATCAACGATCTTGGGTGTTATCTCGTTCTTCCTTATTGCCTGTATGAGCTTATCAGGCGTCCTAGAATAGGACTTGACAGAGAATCCATTCTTGCTTGCGAACATTATGTTGTCAGGTTTTATGTCGCCGTGCAGGATTCTGGCATCATGGGCATCCTGAAGGCCCTGTGAAACCCTGATGGCTATTTCAAAGAACAGTTCCATCTGCTTCAGTGTATTGAACTTGAAATCCAGATCCGAAAGTTTTCCACCCTGCAGCAGTTCCATAATGATTGCAGGTGGATTTTCCTTGTACTTGTCCATCTTCGTTCCATCGTCAGGATACGTTCTCAACCCCACTCCAATTATGTTGACCACATACTTCTTCCCGTTCAGCACCATGACATTCTGGAATTCAAGTAGGAACTTTCTCAGAAATTCGTTATCGAAAGCAATTCTGGTGCCATCTGACGCAAATGGCTTGAGTATCTTTATTGCAACATCCGGCTCCCCATGCCTTGATGCTCTCATAACGTAAGCGAATCCGGTCTCCCGGCTTATGATATCCCTGACAGTGTATCCGGATATTTCACGGCCTATCCAGAAATCCGGAACGTTCACAGAAGTGGGCAAAACAGGTGCGGCAGACTGCTGGGTGTGTACCCTGGCAGGTGTGGCCGGAACGGATCCAGCGGAAGGCTGTGGACTCCCCTTCCCCTTCACTTTGACCGTCTTGAGGAGATCGTAATTACCCAGGAAGCTTTCCTTGAGACCCCTCGATATTCTGGTGGCACTTCCCACAGCCACAGCTGTTACCGTCATTCCAGCGAGGAGAGGAAGCTGAAAATGAGCAGAATATCCTGATCTGTCCATGACAATAATGCTGAGAAGCAGAACTGATCCATACAGAACTGTTGCCTTACCACCCCGTGTTGCAATAACTCTTCCCACGAGAATTATTATGGCCAGGATAACAATGGCGATAACAAGCAGGAAATAGATCCTTGCCGAAATAAATTCTGAATAGGTCAGCCCTCCGTTCTCGAATGAGACGGGAAGGAGATGGAAATATGAAAGAACGAAATAGCCGCCAACAAGCGGTATCGCTGCTCCGGCCAGTTTTCTTGCTGCAGACGGCGGCGCTATTCCCCTGAATATATACACAACTGCGGTCACGGCTATTATGAGGATTATGTAGGAAAGCACAAGGTACAGAAGCGGATATACAATAGTTGCCGGTGATGCAAACCCCCTGAACAGGAATATGATACTGCTGTTAAATCTCAGAGGCAACATTACCATGTTGCCAAGAATCAGGAACTTGGCTATCTGCCTGTGAAACTTGAAGCGGGTGAAATAGGCCTCCACTGCCACAATGGGGGCAGAGAGATACAGAACTTCCCTCAGGAAAACCTGGACTGTATCAAACGCCACCATCCCGCGGTTGATCACTGGAATGAATACCAGAATCATGAAAGAACCTAAAATTAATGCTTCTCCGGATATCCTGTTCTTAACCGGGGCTCTGGAGGCAAGGGCAGCGATGAATGCTCCCCCTGACACCGCTGCCACAGCGTATGGCAACCAGAACAGTATCTCCATAATGTATGCTTCAACTGCTACTGGGACTCCAGGTGGAAGTATACCGGGATTCAGGGTAATGTAGTCCATAAATGCCCACATTACAAAGAATATCCATGCAAAGCCAACCAGGGTGGATCTGGATATCCTGTAGCCGGATTTTGTATTCTCTGATATTCTGCCTGCCACAAACAGTGCAAATGCTGCAAGGAAAAGCAAAATTATGATCTCAGCGGTGTGCGAAAAAGACGGGAAAATAAGAACGTAGACATTTGCCAGCAAGAGAATGGCGATAATTGTTAACGCTGCTGCGATTGCACGCAGTATTAGACTGGGTCTGCTGGCCATTCGATTGAGCCCTCCTCATCGGGAACAACCATAATCTCCTGCCTGTTATCTGGGCCAAGGCCGATTCTCAAAATTGCAGCCTTTCCCTTATGGTACCTTGAAGAGAAAATTGATATGAGTTTGCCCTGGAACATGTACTCATAGCCGGACTTTTTCACCTCATGGGCCCTTATGAGTAATTTAATCCCATTTTTCTGCGCGAACTCATTGAAGGCATCAGGTCCGAATAGATATGTTCCTTCGCCCCTTGTGCCGGGAAGAAAACCATCCACATATTCCCTGGGATCGTTCCAGAGTATCTGAAAAGCGCTCGAGTCCGATGGCTCAGGGTCGTCCATTGGAAGAGAATCCCAGGCGTGAAGCGTAGAGGGATCACTTGCAATCCCACCATGTACCGCCAGTATGCAGTTATTCAGCAGCAGGGCGTATGGGAGCCTCCCATAAAGCCTCACCACGTGAGGATAAAGCTGGTCGAATACACCGAGATCTTTCAGTTCCTCCGAAAAGCCATAGTAGTCGTTGGTCAGCGTGCTCTCATGATTGCCGCGCACAATGACCACACGTCTGGATATTATGGCTGATTCAACAACGAAAAGAAGATTGTATAACTGATTTTTGCCCCGGTCAACAAGATCTCCAACAAAGCATACCAGTGCACTGTTTCTGGAAACTGCCAGCGCATATGATGAGACATCCAGGGCCCCATGTGTATCACCCACGAATGCGGCCTCACCAGTTTCCACAACCATTTTCCTGACCGGTACTGGATGGCCAAGTTTCTCCACATACCTGTCCAGCGTATCTGCCATCATTTCCGGTATTATGAGATATGGAAAATCCAAGGTCAGCACCTCAGACTGCCTTTACGGAAGTGACCTTTACTATGGTACCCTCCCCAAATTTCACTAGGGATTTCTCCTGAATCTTTGTTTTCTCCTTAACTTCCACAAACTTCGAACCATCATAAATGAATGTGCCGTTGCTGCTTCCTACATCCTCAAGGTAATACGATCCGCCATCCAGCATGATCTTTGCATGCATCCTTGATACACTGGCGTCAGGGATCTGCATAACATTCTCAGGCGAACGCCCCACCGATACGGAAGGAAACACGGAAAAATTCACCTTCACCTTCTTCCCCATAAGACTGTCCATGGGGCTCTGGACAAACTGGAACTCCAGGAAGCTCTCCTCCGGTGGCACCTCGGCAGGCCGGGAAACAGGAGCCTGGGGGGCCTGCTGGACCGGTGAAGGCTCAGGAGCAGGCTGCTGTGTTCCGGGGTCCTGGACAATCACTCCCTGCTGTGATTCCATCTCGCTGATCTTACCAGATCCGCATACGACACACGCTGATTCCGAATCCTCATTCTGAGATCCACACTTAGTGCAAAACCATGTCATTTCAATTCCTCTTTATTTTTGTTGTCTGGTTATACGCTTCCTTCCTGTCAACCTCACCGGAACCGGAGGAAAGCACCCGGTCCAGCTTTCTGGTCGCCTCTATTAGTTCAATCTTTCTGGTTGCGTTTGCTGCATCCATAGCCTGCCGGTTGATTTTCGTAGCATTGTCGAAATCCCCCTGCGATATGAGGTATTCCACCTGGTTCATCTGCATCTTCAGGCGTGCCTCATTCACAAGATCCCTGTTTATGCTTGACACAACCATCTCAGAGTTCTTTGTTCTGTTCAAAGTCACAGGAAACTTGTCCTCCCTGGGGCTGCCATCGGTGTCCCTGTAAGAAACTATGGCCTGCATGGCAGTAATGCTTCCCTCCGTTCCACCCTTGATGTCCAAGGATCCTGTTACATTTACTGGAGTTGCGCCAACAGAACCCAGATTTACGGTTACAATTCCATCATCCATTGTGAAGGACTGATCAAACACATTCACTGAACCGGATTCCCTGGGAACTATTTTCAGCGTAACCGATGTGCCTCCAGCAGTGGCGGCCTCCCTGGCGTGCTTCCTGAACGTGTCTGAAACAAGATTCCTGTCGGTGGCATTCACGAAGTCACCGTTTGTAATGTCGGAAATCTTCTTCAATATGGTCTCATCGTAATCCCCTATTCCGATACTGACTATTTTCAAGCCGATTTCAGATGCACTGGCAGCAAGCTTTTCATACCTGTCCACATCGGTGACATCTGAGGGCTGGCCGTCCGTAAGCAGTATGGCCGTTACTGATCCGCCTTCTGATGAAAACTTCCTAGCATCGTCGTAGACAGTTTCCAGCGCCCTGTAGAGGCTTGTTCCGCCTGATGCCCTGATCCTGTCAATTTCCTTTGAAATTCTATCCACATCATCAACCGGCCCCATGGGTATGATCCTTTCCACCCTGCTGGCAAATGAATACAGGGCCAGTTCATTGGCTTCCCCAAGAACATCAAGTACCATCTTGGCAGCATCCCGTGCATCAGCAAGCTTCTCGCCATGCATTGATCCACTTCTATCCACAATAATGGCAATGGCAGACCCGGATCCTGCATTATCGCCCTGTACCGCACTTATTCCAACCTGGAAGTAGATCTTGGTCAGTGTGTCTGCGAAACATTTTGAATTGCTGGTTTTTATGGAAGTCTTCAACATAATATAATATGAAATATTATAAGTTTAAAAATATTGTTATCCGGATTATAATTCTGAATTTCCAAATGATGCAGATGGGCCATGCTACATATTATGGCATACCGTGTTCGGGTATTCCGCCATATTCCCATTTGCAGTGCTCCGCATAATGTTTTATTTCACTGTCCCATGGGGAAATATTGATCATAGTTAGGTACTCTGAAATAGGACTCAAGGGATCGCACGCAAGAAGGATGATGGAGAACCGCCTCCGCGGAAATATAATTCAGGGACTTCTGCGGGCAGGTGAAAATGCCACTTTCA
>JAKAQT010000041.1 GCA_021819605.1 Thermoplasmata archaeon | reverse complement strand
CTGGGTGGAACTGGATCCTTGCCTTCATTTTCCATTATCTTTCCTCCGTTAAAAGTTTCTGTATATGTAAATGTAGGTATTTAAAAGTTTTCAAGGGAAGACGGACCCACCCTGATGTACTCTTACGCTACAGTCTTATATTCATGTCTTTTCAATGATCGTTATGAGTGCTTCTCAATTGACATTTTTTTCTTGCTTTCAATGACAATGGACTTAGAAAGGCCACATTCTCATATAAATCGAGAACAAATGAAACTCGATTCTCCCAACCACTATATCAGCAAATCGGCCTAGAATTTGTAAGAATATAATTCAAGAGAAAGATATCAATTTTAGAAAAATTGGTTGTAAAAAATGTTGAAACTCAGAGAAATTCTGCCAGGTCTTCAGGCTTGAGCTGGTAAAGTGGCTGGTCAATGAGTGACTTTGAGCCTATGACAGGGCTCCTGTCCTCATAGGTTTCCTCTTCAACATCATAGAAAATGCCTATTGGGATCTTGTCTCCCCACTGAAGTGCCATTTCATAAGCCTTGGCGAAATTCTTTGTGTCCATTTCAGGCTTGTATACCCTCTTCCTGAAGAAATCATATGTGTTGATTTTGTTATATGTAACGCATGGGCTGAATACGTCTATGAAAGAGAAACCCTTGTGCTGTATTCCCTTCTTGATGACTTCCTTCAGGTGAATTGCGTCCCCTGAAAATGCTCTTGCAACAAATGTGGCACCGGCTGTGAGCGCAAGTGTTAGCGGATTCAGCGGCTTCTCGATGTTGCCGTCAGGCGTCGTCTTTGTCTTCATTCCAAGTTCGCTTGTGGGTGATGCCTGGCCCGTTGTCAGGCCGAATATCTGGTTGTCAGATACTATGTATGTTATGTCCACATTCCTCTTGGCAGTGTGGAAGAAGTGCTGGGTGCCCTCAAAGAAGCCGTCGCCATCACCTGCGTAACAGATGACATTGAGCTTCGGGTTTGCCCACTTTATGGCCGATGCAACAGGAAGGGATCTCCCATGTATGCCGTGAAATCCATAAGTATTGATGAATTCCGGCATGTTGCTGGAGCATCCGATGCCTGATACAACAACTGTATCCTTTGGATCCATTTTCAGGTCTGTAAGCGCTCCGCTTATTGCGGAGAGCTGTGCAAAATTACCGCAGCCTGGACACCAGTCCGGCTTTACCTTTCCCCTGTAGTCTGCTATTGTAACCATATCATTCACCTCTTTATTACAGCCTCAATTTCCTCGGCAAGTGCCCCGGGATAGAAGCTCTCTCCATCGTACTTGGTTATGAGATCTGTCTTAACAAGGAACTCAGACCTCAGAAGCTTGTTCATCTGGCCGGAGTAGTTTCCCTCCACCACTATTATCTTCTTCTTGCCGGAAAGCAGTTTCCCGATGTCTGGGTTAAGCGGGTACGGTCTGTTTATCTCAACAGCGCCCGCCTTGATCCCCTTGTCTCTTAAGGCATCAACTGCTTCTTCAACAACACCCTGGGTGCCACCCCACTGGACAATTGCGTACTCTGCATCGTTATACCTGTATGTTGGCGTCGGAGGCATGCTCTTTATGTAAGCGTCAAGCTTCCTCATCCTCTTCTCCATTGATTTTGCCCTCAGTGAAGGGTCGGTGATGGCATCGCTCACCACGTCGCCGTATTCATTGTGCTCATCGGAGTCCTCATTATGCATGAGACCGGCTGTGCCCGGAAGGGCTCTCAGTGATACACCGTCTCCAGTGTATTCATAACGCTTGTAGTTCGTGGTTCCTGCCTGAGCAATCTTTCCCCTCTCAATCTTGAAATTCAGGTCAAATTTCTCAACAGTCTCATAGTGTTCTGCTATGTACAGATCTGACATCAGTATAACAGGGGTCTGGTATTTCTCTGCAAGGTTCAATGCCTCCCTGGCAAGATAGAATGCGTCCTCCACGTTTCTTGGAGCTAGGACAATTCTCTGGAAGTCACCCTGGGATGCGCCCAGAACAAGGTTCAGGTCCCCCTGCTCGTTCTTTGTTGGAAGTCCGGTTGACGGTCCTGCCCTCTGTGCCTCGTACACAACAAGGGGTACCTCCATCATTCCTGCCATGCCCAGCGCTTCTACCATCAGTGAAAAACCTCCGCCTGACGACCCTGTCATGGCCCTTACACCTGCGTAGTTTGCGCCAACAGCCATGTTTATGGCAGATATTTCATCCTCAGGTATCTTCACGAATACGCCGAACTGCTTTTCATGAGATGCCAGGTAATGTATGATTGATGATGCCGGCGTCATTGGGTAGCCCACATACATCTTCAGGCCGCCGTTCACCGCGCCAAGCCCGGAGGATTCTCCGCCGCTGATGAGATAGAATTTCCTGTTTGAAGTCTTCAGCGTGATGCCAAGTTTCTTGAAGTTTGCAAGGTAATAGTCATATCCTTCCTTTGCAGCCCTGACGTTTTCCTCTGCAACCTCGCCCTTGTTTCCGAACTGCTCTCTTATGACATCTGCAAGTGTGTCAAAATTCATGCTGATTGCAGCCATTGTTGCGCCTATTGCCACCGTGTTCTTCATCAGCGCATTTTTCCCGTGTTTGGCTGCTATGTCGCCAAGAGGCATGGAAACATACTGTACGTCCTCCTTCTTATAATCTGATAATGAGGAATCAAATATTGCCACTCCACTCTTGCCAAGGGGAGAGGCGCCACCCTCATTTATCATCGGATTCGTGTGTCTTTCAAGCGCGTCCCTGTTCAGTGCAAGCAGTATGTCCAGTCCGTCTCCCTGAGACCTGACCGGCCTGTCGCTTGCCCTTATCTGGTACCAGCTCTGGCCGCCCCTGATTATGCTCTGATAATAATTGTATGTGTTCACGTGAAGGCCGCTTCTGGAAAAAACCTTTGCAATAATGAGCCCAGCGGACTGGACTCCATCGCCTGCCGCCCCCCCGACTCTTATAACCACTTCGTCGGTTTTCATTCAAATCCCTTCTGTATCTCAAGATTATATTAATTCTTATTGCATTCAATCACGGGCATAAAATTTAAGTTCAGATAACTGCAAACAGTTATTATTTTTCCAGTGATAATGTATTATGGCAAGAACAGAAAGGGATGTAATTGGAGATGTCAGAATAGAGGATTCTGAATATTTTGGCATAAATACATACAGGGCCATACAGAACTTCCAGATCACAGGCCTGACCGCGGATTCTGATCATATCAGGTCCATAACGGCAATAAAGAGGAGCGCTGCGGTGGCAAACAACAAGGGGGGAAAGCTTTCCGCTGACAGAATGGAGGCCATTGTGAAGGCTTGTGACCAGATATATGGCGGAAAATTGCATGACCAGTTCCGCATTGATCTCTTCCAGGCAGGTGCCGGAACATCCTACAATATGAACGCAAATGAGGTTATTGCGAACCTTGCACTGGAAATTGCCGGAAGGAAGAAGGGAGACTACTCATACATCCACCCAAATGACCATGTGAACATGAGCCAGTCAACCAATGATGTGTATCCAACTCTCATAAGAGTTGTCTCATACATAAAGGCAAAGAAGCTCTCTGAGGAAATCCGGAACCTTGTGGAACTGCTCCGCAGGAAATCCGAACAGTTCCGTGACGCTGTGAAGCCGGGCAGGACTCACCTTCAGGATGCCGCGCCTGTAACATTCGGGATTGAGCTCTCCGCCTGGGCATACACCCTGGACAAGGATAGGAAGGAGCTTGAGGGAGCCATGGACTACATCCTGGAGCTCAATATAGGCGGTACTGCCGTGGGCACAGGAATCAACACCTCGCCAGGATACCAGGACAACGTTGTGGCGGAGCTGAAGAATTTCCTGGGCATACCCTTCAGGAAGAGCCTGAACCTCCCAGGAATAATGGAATTCATGACTGACTTCTCAAGGCTGATGAACTCTGTTGCCAACACCGCGCTGGATGTGACAAAGATTGCAAACGATATAAGGCTCCTTTATTCGGGCCCTGGTGCAGGAATTCACGAGATAAAGATACCGGCGGTGCAGCAGGGATCATCCATAATGCCCGGGAAGATCAACCCATCGATTGCTGAGGCCATGAACATGATCTGCCACTCTGTCATAGGGGCACAACAGGCACTGAACATATCTGTGCAGGCCGGCCAGCTTGAGCTTAATGTAATGATGCCCCACATAGACTTCGAACTCACCAGATCCGAGGACATTCTTTCAAACGGGCTCAGGATGTTCAGGACAAAACTCATAGACGGCCTTGACGTGAACAGGGACGTGGCAAGGGAGCATCTCAGCAAGAGCTTCGGGTCTGCTGCGCTGCTGAACCCGTACCTTGGATATGACACAGTGGCAAAGATCGTCAAGGAATCCCTGGATACAGGCAAATCCATAAAGGAGCTGGCCCTGAAGACCGGCAAGCTGACTGAAAGCCAGTTTGACGAAATAATGAAGAATGGTGTTCCTGGAAACTGATCAGATACCTATCCAGGGATTCTTCCGGTAGGCCTTTGAGATAATCATGGTTTCAAATCCCTGGACTCCGGGAATCCTTGACAGTGTATCCTCGAAATCCTGTATTGCCTCCATGTTCAGGAAGAGCGTTTCAGCAAGCATCTCATTCTCGCCCCTCCTGCGGTATAAAGTCAGGATGTTCATGTTATCCTGAAGCTTCTGGCTGATCTCCTCAAGCCTTGAGGGTTCAACCCTGATCTTCAGGTATGCCTTTATGCTGTTTTCGACCGCCTGCAGATCCACAAGTGCAGAAAAACCGATTATGATCTTCTTGTTTTGCAGCCTGGCGATCCTCCTCCTCACCGTGGCCTCGCTGGTGCCAACTTTCTTTGCTATCTCCGCATTGGACATCCGGGCGTCATACCTGAGAAAACAGATTATTTGCTTATCCAGTTCGTCTACTGGTAACAGTGATGGGTCAATCTTTGACCACCTTATTGCCACGTCACAACTATATCCTTCGAGATATTGTTCATTAACGTCATCAGTTGCCATAATTCGTCATTCTTACTGAATACTTAAGACTTGACACTCGTCCCTGAACAGGATGCAAAAATGCAAAATAGGTGGTCTGGATCAGCAACTCCAGTGTCCTCTGATGAAGATTTACTTTGAATCCTATGGCTGCACCCTGAACAGGGCCGAAGCGGGCCTTTACGTGAACCGCATGCTGGAGCAGGATAATGAGCTTGTTTCCCGCCCTGAGGAGGCGGATCTGAGCATCATAGGAACCTGCGTTGTCATAAAGCATACTGAGGACAGGATGATGAAAAGGATACAGGAGCTTTCGTCTCTCTCAAAGGTCAGGGTGACGGGCTGCCTGCCCCCAATTTCCGGGGGAACCCTTGAGAGCGAAAACATAGAGATCATCAAGCCACGGGAAATCCGCAGCTTCTACCAGGGTTACCTGGATGACGTTGAGATCAGGGAACCTTCAGTGTTTGAAGGCATACCCATAAACCAGGGATGCACAGGAAGCTGCAACTACTGCATATCCCATATGGCCAGGGGAAAGCTTGTATCCAGGCCTGTCCAGAAGATCGTGAGCCAGGCAATGATGCAGATTGAACGGGGAATTATGGAGGTCAGGATATCGTCCCTTGACACCGCAGCATATGGCAGGGACCTTGGAATAAGGCTTCCTGAACTGGTTGATGCAATCACAGGGATTCAGGGCGATTTCAGGCTCCGGATAGGCATGATGGAGCCAAGGAATACCACAGACATAATGGATCATTTAATGAGGAGCATGAGGTCGGAAAAAGTTTTCAAATTCCTGCATGTGCCGGTGCAGAGCGGGGACGACAGGATACTTGACCTCATGAACAGAGAATACCATGCCCATGAATTCAGGCATATTTCTGAGACGTTCCACCGGAATTTCCCGGATTCCACACTTTCAACCGACATAATAACAGGTTACCACGATGAGGACGAGGATTCCCACGAGCTTACGATGAAGCTGCTGCAGGAGGTAAGGCCTGAGATCGTCAATATCACAAGGTTCTCTCCAAGGCCATATACACCGGACTTCGGAAGCGCTGTTCCACCTTCAAATACGGTTAAGAGAAGGGCCAGGGAACTCACGGACCTTCACCATGAAATAATACAGGAGCGGCTTGCCTCTCTCCATGGAAGAGTGGAGAAAGCCATGGTCACAGAGAAGGGGCGCAACAGTACCGTTGTTGCCAGGGATGATGCCTATCGGCCAATTGTCATAAAGGGCGAATACCCAATCTACTCCAAGATAAGCGTGGAAATTGTTGACAGCGGGCCTACATATCTTGCCGGGAAGATAATTTCATAACCTGTCCACGGCAACGATCTCGTCCATCACGTACCTGCCTCCGGCATGCGATCCGAATAGGGACTGGAATTCCGGTGGAGTCAGAACGGGCATGGGAAAGCGATCCTCCTCATCGATTGGAACCCTGGGACATCCGGTGAATATGACCGCATCGCACCTCATATTCTCATAATCGCTGGGCCTTGCATCATTTGCCGTGACCAGTACGGCTTCATGCCCCATTTCCGTGACCTGCTTCACAATGTGGCTGGCAAGCTTCATCCTGTACTGCCCTACTTTTGTGTCAACTACAACACAGAATTTATGTGCTCCCGTTGCCCTTGATATCCTTGCGTACCTGCGCCTGAGAAACATATCTGTTTCATCTTTCATGGGAACCAGGCGGCGAAAATTGAGGTCCAGTATGTACACAGGCTTATCTGAGGCCAGCTGTGCTCCGATGCCGTGGAACTTCCCTGTGCTCACAACAACATAGCAGTCAGCCCATGCTGATATTGAGTGCGCAGCGCTGAAATTGCACCCGAGAATCTGGCCCGGATATGCCATCCTTGAATCCTGCCTTCCAACCTGCACCTGGTACCCGCTGGCGGCTAGAACCTGCCGCACCATCTCCATGTGATCCATGTACTGTATGGAGGCCAGGAGGCCGATCCTGTTGTAGCCGGACCTGGCAAGCACGTCGAAAACATGGGGATCTATCTCCACCCTGGCTTCAGAACGGTATTCAACGAATATGACAGGCAACGGGTACTCAATGTTGGGTATTACTGAATGCCCCAGCTGCACTATTGCGTCCACCTTCCCGTATACCTCCTGGTTTCCTATGTCGCATGCCCCGTAGAAAGGGTCAGAACTCACGATGACAGAGAATTCTCTTGAAAATTCCGTGAAATACCTGAATACATCCGGCTTCAGCCCGTCGGGCAGCTGAAGCAGTATCTTCCTGGCCCCCAGCTCCCTGAGCCTCTTGACGGCCTCATTCGTATTGACTTGCACCCTACCTGATTTAGTTCCGGTATATTGACATTTAGAGATACAGAATTCCTGCCGGAATCACTTCAGTCGAAATGCTTCCCGTCAGCCCGCCAGGCACATCCCTGCATTATGACGAAGAAAAAATTGCTCCTGGAGATCCCTCGCCTGTGCATTTCAGAGTTGCATCACCCCATTCCTCATTACCGGTTCCCCCGCAATGAACACTGTGTCCACAAGCCGTGATCCGTATTCATATGGTATCTTCCTGTAGTCGTCCGTGTTCAGTATTATGAGATCAGCCCTCTTGCCCGGCTCTATTGTTCCAGTATTCTCCAGTATTCCCAGTGAATATGCAGCATTCACTGTGACAGCATTCAGCGCTTCCTCAATGCTGATGTTGCAGTACCGCACGGCAAGATAGATGGCGAATATGAGGCTTGTGTTGTAAGATACCGGTGAAGAATCTGTGGCAATTGCCACCGGTATGTTATCCTGTATGAATTTTCCAATATCCGGGTATTTCCCATCCGCTATGTTGAATGCCGTAATTGGAAGGAATGTTGCAACCGACCCGCTCTTTCTTATGCGTTCTCGGCCCTCATCGCCCGTGTAAAGGAGGTGATCCACGCTGGCAATTTTCAGGCTGTCCAGTATCCTGAGGCAGCCAATGTCCGCAAGTTCATCTGCATGCATCCTTGGAATCATCCCGGCCTGTATGGCGGCCCTGAAAAATGCCTCCGTGACTTCCGGTGAAAAAGCCCCACGGTCGCAGAAAGCGTCGGCGAATCTGACTTTACCCACAAACTTCGGCAGCATCCTCTCAGTGACATATTCCAGGTAGGAATCCTCCCTGCTTCCCTTGGGAATGGCATGCAGAGGCAGGAATGTGGGAACCACATTCATAATGCCCAGGCCGGCAATTCTGTTGATTACATTCAGCATCCTAGACTCGGAATCAAGGTCAAGCCCGTATCCCGTCTTGATCTCCATTGTAGTGGTTCCTGACCAGATCGCATCGTATACCCTGAAAAGGCTCTGTGAGAATATCTGGTCCTCTGTGGCCGATCTTGTCTGGTCCACTGTACTGTAAATGCCGTTGCCGGACGTGAGTATCTCCAGGTAGCTCCTTCCCCTGACCTTCATGTAGAACTCATCCTCCCTTGTTCCTGCATAAACAACATGAGTGTGGGAATCTACCATTCCTGGCATGACAGTGTGCCCCTTTGCATCTATGAATGTTGAGCCGTATTTTTCACCAAGCTGGCGGCCCTTTTCACGGTCAAACACCCCGATAATCTTTCCGTCGTCCACAAGAACAGAGGAATTTTCCCTGATGCGCAGCCGCCGCATCCTGTCTCCCTTCAGCGGTTCCCATCCTGCACCGGCCATTGTCAGCACCTGGGATGTGTTCTCTATGAGGTAGGAATGCATTAGGTGCAGAACCCGTGTATGATTAAAAATTTTTGTCGACCGATACTTCTGATCTGTTTACGATCATCCAAGCAGAATGTTCACGTGTACATACAACATACAAGAAGGTGTACCTGCGGGCAGCGGGGAATTTAAGCCTGATAAACCATCTGAAAAGGATGGCGGGAGATGGAATAAGACCTTTGGATATGATGATAAAGGCACCATCGGTGAAGCAGGAACCTCACAAACTTCGGTTGTGGGAGATGTCAGAAAATGGCGATCATCACAAGATATGCAAGGAAACCCAGGAATATTGGAATCATGAATGGCACCCTGTAGGCCATGTACCTGGCGCCGTCCTTTTCGCCAGTTGAAAAAGCGTTGGGCTTTCTGCTGATCAGATCAGAATCATATTTCATCCTGAAAAGTCCTGTGCCGAACTTCCTGCCTCCTCCGGTCAGGATTATTCCATATATGGCCCATGCAAGTGAGAATATGGATATGCCAACCAGTATTATGAGGGCAGGCGGGACTATGCCGTAGATGATGTCGGGCCTCACCTGAATAATGCCGTAGGCCAGCGGGAAGGCGTACATAACTGAAACTATTGCCTTTATGTCACCAGATCCAAAGAGCCTCTCCTGGAATCCTATGAGATATACCACAGACATGATGAGCATCTCATAGCCGTAATAAAAACCCGTGATTTCCATGGCCACCAGGGACGCAATGAAGAACGCCATTCCCGTGAAGAGGTATGCCCAGGTGTCTGCCCGCAGGAATGAAAGGAACATCATGACTGCCCCTGCAGCCAGGAAAAAAATGGCGGAACCTGACTGTATGTTCACAACGACGCCAGCAACCATCAATGGGACGAAGAGAAGGGAACTGACTGTTCTTGTCCTAAGATCTGAGTAGGAGCCGTAGGCAAGAGAGGCTATTGCTATTGCAATTACTGTGTAGCGTGTTATTTCCAGGAGATTCATCGAGCTCATTGCTCAGCTCTTCCCCGAGAGGAACCTGAACGCCCTCAGAACCGACGAATAATCCAGGCTGCTTAGCCCTATTGATGACGCTGCCACATAATACTGCACTGCAGACGACTCAAGAGGCATGGGGGCATTTATTGATGCCGAAAGTTCCAGCCCGTTCCTGAGGTCCCTGATCATGCTTGATAAGGGATATCCTGGGATGAAATCACCATCCTCCATTGTCCTGCGTTTCTCCTGAAGGACCGTCCCTCCTGCATTCCCGGCCAGCAGCACGTCAATGGATTTGCCAATTGGTATGCCCGCATGCTCTGCTGCCACTATGGCTTCTGCGGAAACCGCCAGGCTGGCAGCCGATGCCATGGTTGCAATGATCCTCATTTTCACTGCATTTCCTGCAACGCCAAGGTATGTGACCTGTTTGGAGAATGTCTCCAGTATTCCCTTCAGCCTTTCATAAGCGCCCGCATCGCCAGAAACCATGGTGAGGAGCGCCCCGTCCAGCGCCTCATGTACACTGCCCATTACGGGGCAGTCCATGTATATGGCGCCCTTCTCAGCGAACCTGCGGTACGCTGATATTGCGAAACCGTAGGAAACGCTTCCCAGATTGGCAACGATGGTACCGGGAACTATTGTCTTATCCAGACCATTCTTACCGAAAAAAACCTCCTCACAGGCGTCCTCGCCTGAAAGGGATACAAGTATGACGTCACAGGTTGAACCCATCTGAAACGGCTCAGTATTGATTTTTGCCGGTGAAAAGAGCGCCCCTTTGGAAGGATTCCGATCATAAACTGCGTAAATGCCAAAACTTCGGCGAATACGGCTCAGAATTGGAATTCCTATCTTCCCGAGGCCCATGAACCCTATGGTGGTCATGCCCGGTTATCCCCAGGATTATATAAATTCAATCCGTCTCAAGGGTGTAGACGGGTGTTCCCAGTTCCTGCGTTGCGCATTCCAAGGATGCATATGCAATCTCCCTGTTCTCCAGGTATGACCTGACGGTCGCTGCTGCCTTCTCAGGGGTGTTGTTCTCCTGGCTAAGGTGCGTAAGTACTATGCGAGTCCCGCCGGATGCAATCTGCGATATGGCTTCGGCGGACTGGTCGTTGGAAAGATGCCCCTGCCTGCCCAGGATCCTCTTCTGAAGCTGCAGCGGATAGCGCCCGTTCCTTAGCATATCCACATCATGGTTTGCCTCAAATGCCAGTATATCAGACCCTCTGGCTTCCTCTATGAGGCGATCCGGCACCACTCCCAGATCGGAGACCACTGTGATCTTCCGCTTGCCCCACTTCAGCACATATCCAACCGGATCGATTGCGTCATGGGATACGGGCACTGAAGTTATGCTGAAGTTGCCTATTGCGGTTTTTTCTCTTATTCCGTAGCCGTCACGAATGCCAAGGGCAGAGAGGGTTGCCTCCCTTGAGTATATATCAACTGAATGACTCCTTGCAAGATACGGTATGCCCTTACTGTGATCAGTATGCTCGTGGCTTATGAAGAGACTGGCACTTCCCATACCCAGATTAATCTCTTCCAGCCGGTTTCTCAGCCTGCGGAGTGTGATTCCGAAGTCGATAATTATTATGTCATCCTGATCCCATATGAGGGTGGAGTTACCCCGGCTGCCTGACGATATCATTGTGAAGTGCAGGGAACCCATGATAGGGCATGACCACGACGATTAAAATTATTTCCGGCAGAAACTGCCATTGACAGAGGTTACAACCCTGTGATGTTATGAACATGGGAAATGAAATATTCCGCCATCGACAGTGAATCCTGTTAACCCAGGATCAGAAATTCTCCAGAGTCCAGCGCCACTACTTGGGATTTGAACCCGAGGTCTCCTGCTTGCATATCGTGGGGAAAGCCAATACTTGCTTCTACATGCATAATCAGGAAAATTCAGATTGGAACAAATGAAATTTAAGATATTTTCATCGAATGCTTGTGCCATTAATAACTCTCTATTCTCAAACCTTCTATATCGTTAAATTGTTTAATATTTCTAGTGATTAGAA
>JAKAQT010000040.1 GCA_021819605.1 Thermoplasmata archaeon | reverse complement strand
GCAGAAACTTATTATCTTTCTTATGAGACTATTATATTCGCTGGCAGGCTACCTGCAACTACAGGTGGCTTTCATCCAGCCAGTGCACATTCGGTCGCATTGGATTCGGTGATTAACCGATGTCGTATTTTTGGATGGTGCTGAATTCATATAAAATTATCAGGCCGGGCAAAAATGCAGATTAATCTTCGCATATTCCTTTCAAGGCCTCAATCAGGGATGCCTTGAGATACTGGATTCCAGACTGAATCCTGAATTGGATTCCGGAATTCAAGGCTGCAGTGATTATCCTCCCATTATGCGTGAACTGCATAACCTGCGGACCATTGGGTTGCATAAGCATCGCATTGCAGTTCTCTGTAAGGTGCACAAATTCATTGAACAGCCCTTCGCCCTTCCTGAGTTTATAATAGGCATGCGGGATCTTGGTGGCGCAGGGTGCGGCTTCCAGCCAGAGTACATCTTCAAAGGCATTGTTCTGGAAAATAGCTATGCAGTGTGCCCCGCTTTCATTATTAATCTTGCCGAAGCTGGATGAATCCAAAATTTCTCCATCCGGGAGAACTATGCGCTCTGATGTGCCGGACTGCCATGAAAGCCTTGCTATCCTTTCGTCCTCGTACCACTGTCCATGGTGGCCAGAAGCAAAGAAAGATCGTTCATGGAACCGCATCTCATTCACCTGGCAGAAAGATTCATCCAGACCCGCCATACGGCCGGTAAAGAGTTCCACAAATTCTTCATGCTTCATGGAATTAGACGATTCAGCCTCTATGGTTGTTCCATGATAATAAACCGATGCCGAGTCGCTGTTCCTGTAATTCTTTCCAGAATAAATCTGCATTGCTCCAGAGGCTGAAAACGAAACCTTTGAATAGGCGTTGGCGAAGCTGCTCATGAGTGCCTTGGGAAACCCCGTGAAGAACCAGTCCATAAAAAATTCCTTGATCCTGATTCTATGGTTTCCATAATCTATGGAATACCTCAGTGTGGGCCATTTCTCATCATGTATTCTAAGGCTGATGGAGGATGCTCGACGATCCATGGGGACTACCGGAATGAAAGGTATGGAATTCACCGGAATATCTCTAAAGCTGTCCAGTTCCAGTATCATGCCTCAACCCCCATTATTTTCATAAGGTCCGGCTTGCCATCAGTGTGCAATAGGTGTGTGGCACGGCGGGCGTTCTCCATCCCGAAACGGTCGGCGAGATCGTATTCAACATGCACGTCACCTGCTGATAAAAGCCGGGAAAGGAGGAACTCCCTGATT
Source organism: Thermoplasmata archaeon (assembly GCA_021819605.1). Classification (GTDB taxonomy): domain Archaea; phylum Thermoplasmatota; class Thermoplasmata; order Thermoplasmatales; family Thermoplasmataceae; genus UBA509. The sequence goes on along the minus strand of JAKAQT010000040.1, from coordinate 10,584 downwards.
TCCTGCATTCCCAGTTCCCTCATTGTTGTTTGGAATGTTCCATTTTCCAGATGGGATAACCTCATCTGCCTCAGCCGGCCTGCTGCCAGGAACCTGAAGCCACCAGAATATTCTGCAATTGATATATGGCTCAAAGATTTCAGCAATTCCGCATTTCCGTTTTCAACTTCCCTGGCGGTCTTCTCAAGAATCTTCGTAAACAAGGCCTGGGCATTTCCAGGGGGAAGGATGAAGAGAATGTTATATCCGCTGTAATTTCTTATTTTTTCTTCAATCCTAGAATGGTTTACAATGTCTGAAACTTCAGCTTCGACTATGATCCTGGATGCTCCCATGTCCACAACGCCATCAGGTATTTTCACTCCCATCCTCATTCCTGCGTCCATGAACAAGCCATGGTTTCTGAAGAATGCAGCAGCCTGGCCTATAAGGTACTGATGAAGGTCCACAGAAGTTTTTTCAGGCGTGTTGGTAATTTTTGTTCCGTAGTTCATTACGGAACGTTCCCTCAACTGGTCCAGAGTAACTCCATCTTCACTTGGAATAAACAAATCAGGAATAAACGAAAGCGGGCCATGACTGCCATGTGAGTTTCTTGCCCATATGACAGCTCTTCGTGGTCCCTGTGACATCAGTGTATTCTGCAGCCTTACCTCCAGTGTGCCACTGAAGAAGTTTAAAGAGATGGCTCTGGCCTCCATAAAACCCAGGGAAAAAGAAATCACGCATCCAACGTTGGCAAGTATGCTTTCCAGCTGGGGATTTTCCCTGCCAAGGAACTGAGTTGCCATTATTATCCTTATGCCGAACTTCCTCCCTTCCCGAAGGATGTGGTCAATGGCACTTCCCGGAAGGAGCTGGGATTCGTCTGCCACAACATACACCGGCCTGGAGTGTTGCCCCTGGCGTATACGTATACTCCAGAGCTTCAGTAGGATAAGCATTGAAATGATTTTGTAGGATTCCTCGGAAACGTTGCCTTTCCATATTTCAGGGATGATAAGAGAGCCAGGCATCCCGAACATGGCTGAGAAATCAGTCGAATCACGCTTTCCCGCCACCAGATTCCTTATTCCACCATCCGTTATGAGAGGCATCATCTTGTTGATGGAGCTTGTGATGTATTGATTCCATCCCCTCCAGTCTGATGAAAGCATCCTGAGGAATGCAGAAAGCTCGCGGGATTCTGCCTGTGCCATGAATCTCCTTATGCGGTTCTGGTCCAGGAGCAGATCAAGGAGATCTATCAGAGTGGCGTCTTTCCTGGTTCGGATAAGTTCTCCAAGAATTGCAGAAAAAACAACCTCAAGACGTGGTCCCCAGGTTCCCTGCGAGAACACGCCGTTTGAGGCAAATGTATCCCTTATCCATCCCGTGTAGAACTCAGGGTTCTCAGAAGCACCCTGGAGCGGATTCATGGTGATAGACCTTTCATCCTCTTCGATATAAATCGACTTTGCCGGAATGATGATGGCAGATTCCGGGAAGCTCTTTGCAACGTCAGTGGCAAGATCCCCGTGCGGATCAAGTAATATAATGCTCCCGTCTGAAGACTGAATGATGCTGGAAATTATCAATCTCAGAATATTTGATTTTCCACTGCCAGTCTTGCCCATTACGGCAGCATGTGTGGCCAGAAGGTCTGGAGTAAGGCGGACAGGGCTGCCACCATGGGTTCTGCCAATTTTCCAGCCCTTTTCAGACAGTAATGATTCAGCGGAACTTGAAATAACCGGCTCCCTTCTGTACATAGAACTCAGGCCGTATCTTCCACTACTGAATGCTTGAGTGTACCGATGCCACTCACCGTGATCTCCACGGTATCTCCCGGCTTCAGGTATTCCCTAGTTCCATATTCTGCCACGCCCGCCGGGGTCCCTGTGGATATGAGATCTCCAGGTTCAAGGGTGATTGCCATTGAGAGGCGTGAAATTAGCCTTGCAGGACCAGAGATCATGTCATCAGTATCCCCGTCCTGCCTGAGTTTACCGTTGATTCTTGTCTGTATTGTGGCGTGGAAAGGTTCAATATCCTCCCGGGGGACAATCCATGGACCCATTGGCAGTGCAGTATCCGCATTTTTACCAAGAACCCAGTCCTTTCCGTAAACCGGGCTGCCTGCGTTCTGGTAGTCCCTCAGGCTGATATCATCAACGATTGTGTAACCGAAAACGTGATCCATTGCGTCTTTCTCATCGATATACTTCCCTCTCTTTCCAATGATGATTCCGATCTCGCCCTCGTAGTCGAACCTTTCCACATATCTTGGCCTTATGACACTGCCATTATGTGGAACAAGCGTGTGGCTGAACTTTGTGAAAAAATACGGTTCCTTCAGTTCCTGCATTGATGTTTCTGCGGAATGGCTCCTGAAATTTACTGCTGGCAGGAACATCTTACCGGGGACAACGGGAACATCATAGGTGAATCTGTAACCATTCTCAATTCTGTCAGCTCTGGCAAGATCTTTCCACCTCAGTATGGCGTCCAGTGCAGACGCAGGCCTGGATTTTTCATCAGCAAACCTGTATATACGGCCATTCTCATTGACAAGTACCTCTTTTTTGCCGTTAACCACTCCCGTGAGTAGATACATAATTGCCTATGCGTTTCAGAAATATCTGAATGTCGATCTGTCAAGCAAATCTATGAAATCCCTAGCAAGCCTTGGATGTACATCCGGCTCAATTCTGACAGAATCCCAGCCAATCTCCACCGTGTTTGATGATCGTCCGTTTATTCCACTGACATGGAGCACAACCGATTTAACCCTGTCCTTTTCGTTCTCACTTGGAAATTCATCCGTAATATGCCCCTCTGCTGTGTTCAGATCATCAATAACATAACTTGAACCGTATGAAATCGTGTAACGATCGATGGTAACAGACTTAATCCGCTTGATGTTAAAAAGGCCGGTCAGATATGTCACCAAATCTGAATAATCACCGTCTGAAAGTATCATTGACCAGATATGATTGATTCATAGTATGAAATCTTTTTCTGTGGAAGCATGCGAATTTGCATAATGAAAAATTGATCTGATGCGCAAGGTCAGGCTTCTAAAGACATAAATCAAATGGGATCAGGAGATGCGGAATTTCCATCCGGCTGGAAAACAAGCTATCCCTGTAAAATATTTATTGTGGTTGCAGATGTACTGAGGCCTGACATACTCCCACAGCTAAAGCATGTGGGGTTCTCACTTTTGCTCAGTTTTCGCCTTCATCCCTCACTGTCATGACAGTTTTGCGTGAACCCATTACCGAGTTCTGGCGTCTTTCCAGTCCTGAAAGTTGCGCCTCTGTGGGTATCACTGATCCACATGCATGCATCCCTGTCTGCATGCAATCTGGATATACCTTCTGCCCGTTCCTCTGTCAAGACTGCGGAACGGAGACATTCCCAACCTCATGCCGAAGGCCTTCCGGATCAATCACTGCATGGGGAATTTTCATGCCTGAATTTCAATGCCACTGCGAGATATATAGGTTTCGCATTCATCCCACGACTTAAGTCGTGGGCTTTCTGCTTAAATGATCGTAAGTTCTTAATTTGTTCAAGCCATCATGGTGTCATGAAATTATATGACTGTGACAAGATTCACAGGCTTACCATAATGTACCTTCCGTCCGGCCCAGGCACATACGCTGGCGACAGGGTCAAAGTCCTTGGTCCCGAGGAGTCCAGAGCGATATGTCAGGAGGCTAACGAGAGAGGGATATCCATCGAGAAATTGCTGAAAAGCAGGGAAAAGATCGAATCTGTTGTGATCAATCTCGTTGTTCCGTTCCCGGAACATGTTCCAAAGCCTCAGTCTGCCGCTTCTAAACCGGAAGCTGAAGAAAAGGCACAGCCAGCTGCTGGCACCTGAATTACCACAGAGATTCCTGTTCCATGTCTATACTGGACAGATGGCAGATCCGGAACCAGTCTGGAAGAAACTGTTTCATTGAAGTTCGGGATTGTCATTTCCCATGAGTATCCTCATGGCTACAAGCCCGATTTTTCCGTTTTCCACTGAGCCCTCAAGATCATTATCCTTGAGCCAGTCCTGCAGCCGCCTGTATCCAAGATGCCTGATTCGGCTCTCTATTTCCTGCTGATGAATTGAAAGATCCACAGTGCTCGTGTCAAGAAATGTTGCTTTCCAGAGTCCCAGCAAACGGTTGAGTTCCTTAAGGGGATTCCTGCTGTCCTCCACTCTGAGATCGATGTACCTATCTGTGCCCACAGCAAAGCCGGAGACATCGGAAACCACAAGAATTGCTGCGCTCTGTTTGCCTCTGCTGTCGCCTCCTTTTGATTCTGCAGTGAAAAGTGACTTCATTATCCTGTCCTCCAGTTTCCCAGGTCCTCTCATCTCCTGAGCCATGGATTCCAGAACATCAGAACTTGCCAGTATGTTACCCTGCACTGAGAAATTTTTCCCAACAATATGCCCTGCATATTCATGACATTTTTTTCCGGTGAAAGCCCATGCACTACCTTTTGCATCAACTATCCCCAGCTGCCTTTTTTCGCGGTCAGTGTCCGCCTCAATCAGAGCATTGCCAGCTTCTTCCGCATTCATGCTCCTGAGCATTTCCAGTCCATTTGGCCCGTAGGTGTAATTTGCATACGACTGGGTCGCGATGCAGCCAACTCCAGCCGCTGCCCACGGCACAATGGATCCAACGGAAAGGTACCTGCTTGAAACGCCAACGCCCCATTTTTTCTCCCTTGGATCATAAGAAACAACAGAAAAAGTCATGAACCTTAAATTCACCATTAAAAATAAAATTTCCGCAATCTGCGGTTACCAACAGATCAAATCTTGTATATCATAAACCAATACCCTCATTGTGTACAACATTGCAGTAATAGGCGGAAGCACTGCTGACATTAGCTATAGAGAAATTTCTCTGGAGGTAGGGCACATCCTGGCAGAACGACATGCCACCGTGATCTGTGGCGGCATGACTGGAGTTATGGAGTGGGTTGCCCAGGGGGTTAGCGAGGCGGGAGGCACCATTATTGGCATACTGCCTGGATATTCCACAACCTCAGGCAACAGGTTCCTCACTTTCCGGCTTCCCACCGGAATAGGCTATGCAAGAAATTTTCTCATAATAAGGGCTGCTGATGCCGTCATAGCAATAGATGGCGCAACGGGTACAATGTCTGAGGCGGCCTTTGCCTTAACTGAGGGCAAATCTGTAATCGTCATTGGAGGTCTTGGAATTGATCACACAAAGAAAGATGATGGCATAATGTTCCATGCGGACTCAGCAAAGGAGGCAGTGGATCTGGCTCTGAGGGAAGCCGAGAAGCACAGGCTGAACCAGGAACCTCCCGATATCGATTCGTGAACCAAATACTGCTCTCCTTTACCATTCAGGTTAAATTATGATCCTTCTGCACCTTAGGTGTTTTGAATCTCATAGTCAAAGAAGAAACAAGGTAATGTAATTTAAGCAAAAACCTGGGATGTTGTTTCAACTCTTTCTGACAAGCGCCCCTGTCAAATCAATCCTCTTGATGACGAAAACGTCCATTATAATGTTCACAAAAACTGTTGCCGCACTGAGCAGCAGTATAATCCTCAGGAACATAAACGGCAGGAGTACATGCCCTGCAAGGGGGCCAAAGAATGGGGGATAGGTTATGGCGATTGTTGATGGAAATATCGCTTCAAACATAAACGCCACCAGGTCGAAAAATATGACAAAAATCTGGAGCCCTATGGTTCCCAGGGACACAACATCATAGGTGAGAAAGCTCAGTATGACTGCAATGACACCCAGAAGAACCACTGTGGGATTTTGCGGGTACAGAAGAGCATCCACAAAGAATGCAAACATTCCAGATCCCAGTGCAACCAGAATCACTCCCCTGGGTACCTTCTTGCTTATGTTCCTGAGCCAGAAGGCAGAAAGACAGATCAGTGCAAGAGCCACCAGTACCATGAAATCTGTTATGTTAACCAGGAAATTCGGGTTGGTCAGTGAAAGAATCGCAATGAGTATGATTGTGAAGACCCAGGAAAGGCCTCTCAAGGATCTGGGAAAGAAGCCATCTTCCACAAGTTCCCTGAGGTGTTTGGATGCTGCAATGAATGCTGGCACGAAAGTTGTCACGGTCGCCAGAAGAAATGCCACAAGCGTGTAAACCTGGAACTGTGGGCTGATATAGGTACTGACAATGTAGAGTGCGGGTATCTGGGCTTGCTTCAGCTTGCCAAGAGAAGGGTGGACAGAAAACATAGTAAGGGCGTCAAACAGCATTATGCACGTAGCAAGAATCACCGTTGTGTACATTGACAGCGGGATGTATCTGGATGCCGGGTAGGGTTTTCCTCTGTTGAATAGTCTGGAGAATACAGGGATCCTGGATTCCTTCAGGCTTTCCTTTGTCACGCTTTGGATTTCCTGAAAGCCGAAAAATAGAATGAACAGGTATCCTGTGTTCTCTATTACATCAAGCGGAAGGTTCCCGGAGCGTGCAGCCATGAGTCCAGATAAATTCCAGTTCCCATGTATTCCGAGAATCAGGCCCTGAGCAACTATTATGATCACCATCACAGAGAGAAACAGAATCTGCGCCCTGGCAATTATCCTTATGAATCTCTTCTCGAAGAATGCATTTATGACAAACCACACTGCGAAGAGACCCACTATGAGATATCCCAGAAACATGGCTGAGGACTGGGACAGCCCAACCGCCGGAGCAATTACCGGAAGGGTCTGGAAGGTGAAGGTAAAGAAGAATATGGCGCAGAACGCAGCAAGTGAGGTATTGGCAATCCAGAGTGAAAATCTTGCAAGGAAATACCTTACGGATTTTTCTCTGGTTGAAATCCTGACAAAGGTAGGGCCGCCAACCACATCCACTCCGTTGGCAGACGAGTACCGGAACATATACGAATATATCCGGGCAATTCCAATGCTTAAGAGCCCTGCTATTACAAGTGAGACCACTGAAACAATGGCATACTGTTCAATATTCACAGGAAGAATGATGAAAAGAGGTGAACCGATTGTTGCACCCAGTCCAATTGCAAGAAGTGTGGCGAATCCATATGTAGGGTTAGGCTGCGTTCTAGACCTGGGGCGGGAAAATCTGACCCTGACAGATTCCGGAAGTATGGTAACAAGGGTAACTCCAGAAATAAGGGCAGCCAGAGTTGCAAAAATTTCCACAGTTCCGGAGAAGAACAGGGTTCCTCCTGCAAAGTAGCTTCTTGCGGATTCATATAGTATCACACCTGAAACCGTGATAAATATAAGTCCGATTACAACGGTGATAACCTTGAACGTGATAACTGACGACCTGATGTAGGATGAGGTTGCTGTCAATTTGCCTCCGTTACCCTCATTCCGGCGTTTCTCAGTGTATCGGAGGCCGTTCTCAGAAGCTGAAGCGCAGAAAGCAGCATGAACACACAGACCACGAAGTCTATCAGCACCACAACCCTGTCTGCCAGTGTGCTAACGCTTACTGCCTGAGTGGCGCGGTAAAGGTATCCCAGGAATACGCCCGGGTTAGCATATGCGAAGAAAGCTGGCACTATGAATGAGAGGCTAAGGAAGATAAGCAGGGCCGCAAATGCTATTTCTCCTGCTGCGATCATTATGAGTCCCCTTATGGTGATCTTCTGCTTTGATACTATGAATTCCACAAAGGATCTAATCTCCGGGTCTGTAGATTCAAATATTTCGCGGCTTAAAATGCCGGAGAATGTATTGCTGGTTCTGGCAAGAAGCATGGCAGACCGCATCTCAAGCTTGAGCTTCTCAATATTTTTCCTGTAGCTCTCCGTTGTCTCTGTCTTCTTTTCAGCCACGTTATCATGGTGACTTATGTAAGAACAGATAAATATTTGATCCTTCTCATTGAAAAATCATAATAAATCTGAACCACTATAAGGATGAAAATGGAGAGCAGAAATACAGTTGAGGGCGCAAAACTCACAAGGCAGGTTCTCACTGAACTTGTGGACGCAGTGGTGAACTCTGACCGGGCGGCAGATTGCAGTGCCGAGCTTACAGACCTTCAGAAAAGAATGGAGGAGAGCATTCGCAGGGAGCGGGGTATTTATGATAAAATTGCTGAGGTCCTTGATACTTATGCGAAGGAGGAAGGGATGGATCAGTTCGCCATGTACCGTGACAGCATCCTCGATCATACCCGTGCCAGCCTGCAGGGATATGAGGAAAAGCTCATCCCCGCCCTCAGGGCAGGTATAGATTCAAAAACCCAGGAGATGAATTCATACAGGGCAAAGAGTACAAAGGCCATAGAGGCATTTCTTTCCAGGGAACCGCTCCCCCTCCTGGAATGGGAAATTCGCCTGAAGTATGTTGAGGGAGGTTATGAGACAAGGTACATCTGCACGTCGCAGCATGATCTTCAGTATGAGTTCCTGCTGAACTCCTCAGAGGTGGAATTCCTCAAATCGAAAATGGAGGTTGACACACTGGTCAAAGGAATAAAGCTTCCAGCCAGGATTGGCAAGACATGGGTCAGCAAGGATCCGGTTATTGACTTTGAGAAGCTTGATCACTATTTCCTGTCCTCTGCAGTACTGTCCCCAACAAACCTTGTACTGACCTTCTCAAACGATGAGACAGATTCTTCCTATACATTTCACTCATCAGTATCAGAGGATTCCCATTTCCTTGAGATTGAGTACCGGGACCAGATGCAGACCGTAAACATTACATCGCAGCCCGCAATGAACAGCGCAGTGAACAGGGGTGTGCTCATTTCCCTCATAAGCCAGATCCGTGTGGCAATGCTCTACCTGAGGGACCATAAGCTTCGCCTCAGCCGCCTTATCCTCAGGGAGACAGATATACTGGCCACAATGAAGGTCACAGATCTTTTCTACACCATTCTGGAGATCCTGTCGCCGCTTATCACGCAGGAGGTCACAGGAGTCATGGGTTCCAGCCAGGAAATTGATGACTCAGAGCAGGGGGGCTTAACACGCAATTTCATATATCAGAGGTTATCCCTGCTCGGCGACAGATCCAACACAGTAGCCTCTTTCATGGGGATTCCGGGTTTTATGGACACCATGTCAAAAAGCCAGTGAAAATAAGAGATAGCACTCACTGGACTCATGCGCCTCAACTGGGATCCGGCTTCTGGCTTCGCAGGGTCTTTTTCAGTGCCTCTGTAGCCATGTAATAGGCAACAGCACCCATCTTCCTGGCTTCACCTGCCGCATATGCGCTCTGAAGGCCCTTCTGGCAGTAGAATACAAATGTTCTGCCTTTCCCGAACCTGTCAATAAGTTCCTTAACATCCCCTATGCGTGCATGCACTGAACGTGGATAATGCCATTCATCGAATTTATCCTGCCCTCTGAGGTCCACCACAACAGGATCCGATTCTATTTCCTTCCCCCGAAGGTCAATATCGGGAATCCCCACTGTGTACTGGTCGATCCCACTTCCATTTATTATGGTGTCACTGGATATCAGGTTCTCAACAAACGGGAACATGGCCATGTCATGGTCAACCTGCTGGACGGTTACGCCCATTATGGAATTTCTTGAGAACAGGGAGCAGAACTCACCCTTGCTGGTTTCCGGAAAGGTACCTATCTTTCTTGCAAGATCAGTTATCTCGTCCTTGTCCATTCCCGCCAGCGGCCGGTATACCGGAATATCAATCCCCCGGTTTATAACCATGAGGTTTTCAGGGGTCTGTGAGGAGACCTGCCCCAGTGATTCACCTGTCACTATGCCATAGGCTCCTGTGGACGCAGCTATCCTTGCTGCAGCAGAATAAAGAATACGCTTGAATGTGACACTTGGCGCAATGTAATCATCCCTGCCAGCCAGCTCCGCAACAATGGATGATCCATCCATTATGTGAATAACAGGGTCATATCCATGGGACCACCTGGCAACAAGCTTCCTCATAGCCGTAAGGAAATCTACTGTGTCAACAGGGTGTGCAAGTGAGACAAATACAAATTCCAAAGGTGACCCTCGCTTCATGGCCATCCATGCTGCCACAGGCGAATCAATTCCACCTGATACCAGTGCCACCAGCTTTCCCTCCGAGCCTATGGGGAGGCCGCCTGGGCCCGGGCGGGAACTGCTGAAAAAGTATGCCCTGTTGTCACGCAACTCGATGTTTACCTCCAGATCAGGATGCTCCAGATCCACCCCTGCAGAATAAGGAAAAAGTGCATCTCCAACAAGCAGGTTCAGATTGATGGAAGTGAAGTTCTGTCCTCCGGCTCTTCTTGTCCTCACTGCAAATTTCTTTCCATGGAGGCTCCCTGCGTAGAGTTCCGTTGCCCTGACCACAATTTCAGAAGGGCTGGAGAATATCATTTCTGTGACCTCAGAGAACGATTTTACGCCCATTGTGCGGCTCAGAACGTCCATAACTGTTTCCGGATTTGAGTATCCTTCAAGGAAGAGCCTTCCACGTTCCCACCTGAAAGTGGCATTTTCACCAGCCCGCAGAAGTCCCTGAATTATATTTCCGCGGAGGCGGTTCTCCATCATCCTTCTTGCGTGCGATCCCTTGAGTCCTATTTCAGAGTACCTAACTATGATCAATATTTCCCCATGGGACAGTGAA
>JAKAQT010000039.1 GCA_021819605.1 Thermoplasmata archaeon | reverse complement strand
GTATCTGATATGGGGAGGGGGAGAAGATGTACATTGTGGGCAACGGCTCATTTAAGTTTGAATCTCCCCTGATCATATCTGCCAATAGGCATTCTCTTTCCTGTGGGGAAAGTTATAGGTGTCTGCAGTCTGATCGTTTCTCCCCGAGAGGATATGGGCAGGAAGGTGTATAAATGCTCTGGGTTGGAATAGACACGCATCTGAAAATGCACAGGATCGAGATACAGAACAAGGATGGAGATGCTATGTGGAGAGGCCAGATAAACAACGACAGTGATGGTTTCAGCAGACTCCTGGATAAGATCAGGATCATAGAGAGAAGCAACAGCGATTCCATATCTGCCATCTTCATGAACCCCACGGGGAATTTCCACATGCCCATCAGGTCGTTCCTTGAGGCCAATGGATACAGGGTGATAATGGTGGATGCCAGGGTTTCCGGACATATAAGGATGACACAGAACCTTGGTAAGGAGAAATCTGACAGCGCTGATGCCTCTGTACTGGCATCAACGGGTAGACTTAAGCCCTCAATCCTGGAATCCGGAAACCACGAGAGGGATCCGCTGTCTGGACTGACAAGGCTTATGGAATCGGTCGGAAGGGAGATAACGAGGATAACAAATTTCATGAAGGCAGATTTAGCTGCCGTGTTTCCGGAATATCCCTTCTACGCAAACATAGACACACAGACATCCATTGAGATTCTCCTCCGTTTTCCGACTCCCGAGGCAGTCCTGAACGCTCAACTGGAGGATATTGCCGATGTAATGTCCAGAGCGAGCAGGAAGCACTTCGGCAAGGATGACGCTATGAACCTCATGGAACTGGCACAAAAAAGCGTCGGGATCACCGACCGGAATGGCATATATGCCTGCAGGATCAGCATGAACGCCGCACGTCTAAGATACGAGAAAGAGAAGATCCAGGAGATCGTCAAGAAGATTGAATCCATGTCCGGAAACAACAGTGACATAGATCACATCTCCGCAATAAGAGGCATGAGTGTTGTATCAGCAGCAACCATAGTATCTGAGATAGGTGACATAGGGCAATTCGATTCCGCTGTAAAGCTGCAGTCCTACGGGGGTAAAGCGCCGGACTTAACTGGATCCGGGGGTAAGGTCACTGCAGTTGGTGTATCCAGGGTGAGGAACAGCCACCTCTCAAACACAGCTTACGAAAGCGCGGTGTCGCTGGTGAAGCATGGAACACCTGAATTCCACGGCATATTTCAACGTGAGATAAAGAAGGGAAAGAAGCCCACACAGGCATACATAGTCGTGGCAAAGAGGCTCCTGTATCATGTATATTCAATCATGAAAAATGGAAAGCCATACAGAGAGAGGAGACCAACAGGGAGAGAGGGATCAGTTTCAGGTGGAACTGCCAGTTGACCGGATAGTGAGAACGGAAGACCGATCCCCTCCTTAACCTCCCCATAAATCATTTATAGGTATGTACATCAAGTCCTATATATATCCGGACCACCTCCAGTGGTTTGTGTGGGAGCATGAGTCGGAGTAATCTCGACAGCCTTCTATTCACCCTTGTTTCAGGGTATTATGTCGAGGCGAAGGGCAGCAAATCTAAAGTACGACCTCTCGGGTCAAGTTGATTATCTGCTGCCTCTCCGGCTCTCACGCTAACATCGTCATGAAAGCGTGGCCAAAAGAACTTTTTTCATGACATCTATAAAGTTGCGATGTCAGGGTTCCAAAGGTATAAATGTCAAATTGCTGTTTTTCTCCCATGGCAAAATCGGAATCTCAGAAAGATGTTCTGCCGACATCCGAGGTATTTCATCCGGGCATAGGAAGCTATCAGCAGGTTTACAGGGAATCTGTGGAAAACAGGGATGATTTCTGGAGCAAGCAGGCAGGCATTCTTGACTGGCACAAGAGATGGGACAAGGTACTGGATGATTCAAACCCTCCGTTTTACAGATGGTTCGTGAACGGAAAACTTAACGCATCGTACAATGCCCTTGACAGGCATGTTATGCATGGGAAGAGGAACAAGGCAGCGTATATATGGATAGCAGAAAACGGCGATGAGAAGATAGTAACCTACGACGGGCTGTACAGAAGAGTAAATAATTTTGCAAAGGCACTTCAGGAGCTGGGAATAAAGAGGGGTGACAAGATAATTATCTATCTGCCCATGATTCTTGAAGCACCGGTTGCTATGCTTGCTGCCGCTAGAATTGGAGCAGTTTTCTCATTCGTGTTCGCAGGCTTCGGTGCAGGGGCCCTGGCGGACAGGATAAATGACTCAAAGGCCAGAATGGTAATCACGGCCGATGGCGCATTCAGGGGAGGCAAGGTGGTTGAGCTCAAGAAGATCGTTGACGAAGCAGTTGAGATGACTTCATCTGTCAACACCATAGTTGTTGTGAAAAGAACAGGCACAGATATACAGATGGATGAGGAAAGAGACGTGTGGTGGCACGATGTCACCAAGGATGCCTCAACATACGTTGAACCAGAATGGATGGATTCAAACGATCCCCTGTATATTCTGTATACTTCTGGAACAACAGGAAAGCCAAAGGGGGCTGTTCACGGCAATGGGGGTTATGCTGTATGGATATCAAGCACTCTCAGGTGGGCATTTGATCCCAAGGAGGATGACAGATGGTGGTGTGCTGCAGATATCGGATGGGTCACCGGTCACAGCTACATAGTGTTTGCCCCTCTGTTCCTTGGCCTAACATCAATAATGTTCGAGGGTGCCATCACCTATCCGGCTCCTGACAGGATGTGGGAGATCATAGAGAGATACCGCGTAAACCTCCTTTATACATCTCCAACTGCCATAAGAACTCTGATGAGATTCGGGGAGAAATACCCTGCAATGCACGACCTTTCGTCACTGAGAGTTCTTGGTACAGTGGGAGAGCCAATCAACCCTGCTGCATGGAAATGGTATTATGAACACATAGGGCACTCAAACTCGCCCATAATCGACACATACTGGCAGACCGAGACCGGCGGGTTCATGATAGCGCCAGCTCTTGGCCTGGGACTTCCTCCGCTTAAGCCAGGGTCAGCAACATTCCCCATGCCCGGAGTCGAGCCCGTGATACTGGACGATAAAGGAAATGAGCTCAAGGACGAGCAGAAGGGCTACATTGCCTATAAGAAACCGTGGCCCGGAATGTTTCTCACGCTGAACAACGATCCGGAGCGCTACAAGAAAGTGTACTTTGAAAAGTATCCTGGTTTCTATTTCTGCGGAGATTACGCAATAAAAGATAAGGACGGTTACTTCTGGCTCCTTGGCAGATCTGATGAAGTTCTGAATGTATCTGGGCACAGGCTGGGAACAATAGAGGTTGAAGACGCCCTCATAAGTTCCAAGGAGGTTGCTGAAAGCGCAGTATTCGGAAAGCCTGACAGTGTTAAGGGTGAGGTAATAGTCGCCTTCGTTGTGCTGAAGGACCAGTATCAGGAAGACGGCGAAATAGTCCAGAAACTCAGGAAGCGAATAAGGGAGGAGCTTGGCCCAATTTATGTCCCCGAGGAAATCCACATTGTGAAATCCCTTCCCAAAACAAGAAGCGGAAAAATAATGCGGCGTGTGGTGAAGGCCGTGGCACTGAATCAGCTTCCCGGAGACATAAGCACACTTGAGAATTCAGCGTCCGTGGATGAAATAAAGGCTGCAATAGAAGTATTTTCAAGCGAGACAGGCAGCCCATAAAATCCATTTTTTTCATTAATTTTCCAGATACTTTTGCACCAAAACCAATATGCTGTTGTAAGAGTTTAGAGATTTATGGAGAAGGAGAGATTCATAGTTATTGGCGGGGACGCCGCAGGCATGAGCGCTGCATCAAGGATAAGGAAGAGGAGGCCGGAATCCGAGGTTGTTGTTTATGAAGCCGGCCAGTATGTGTCATATTCTGCCTGTGGAATGCCTTTTCACATTGGAGGGGTTGTTAAGGATTTCAACAGCCTTGTGCACTATCCAGTGGAAAAATTCCGAAAGGAGAGAAACATTGAGGTGAAGCTTGGCGCCAGTGTAACTGCCATAGACAGAAAGAGCAGGGAAATAACATTCATATCAAATGGGGCGTCCGGGAAGGATCATTATGATCGCCTCGTAATCGCCACTGGCGCAAGTGCCAAAGTTCCGGAGAATCTTCTGGGGGTACCGCACGTATATACACTGAGAACACTGAACGATCTTCAGGGTTTTGAATCCGCCCTTGACAGAGTGAATGATGTGACAATTGTTGGTGCCGGCTACATTGGGCTTGAGCTTGCAGAATCCATGAGAAGCAGGGGGAAGACTGTCAGAATCATACAGCATTCTGACAGAATTCTCAGGGGCTTCGACAAACAGCTTTCCAGTGCAATAATGGACGAGGTACTTGCAAATAATGTACAGATCCTGATGAGCACCGAAATCACTCAGGTGGTTGAATCCGGTGGCAGCCTGAAGATAACTCTCGGCAATGGTCAATCCTTAAGCACCGACATGATTGTGGCAGCAACGGGAGTCAGGCCAAACAGTGATATGGCAAGGAATGCGGGACTTGAAATTGGTGTTTCCGGCACCATCAGTGTGAATGAATACATGGAAACCAGCGATCCCATGATCTTTGCCGCAGGAGATGTTGCCAGTTCCTTTAACATGATAACAGGGAAGGAGGTGTATATGCCCCTGGCAACCGGTTCAAACAAATCCGGGAGAATCGCCGGGGAAAACGCAGCCGGAGGAAGGTCGAGGTTTGCGGGAATAGCCGGAACTGAGGTGGTGAAGGTGTTCTCTCTGGAAGTGGGGAAAACTGGCCTTGATTATGATACAGCATTATCAGAGGGTTTCGACGCCGTGTCCTCAATCATCACGTCAACATCCCGGTCTTCATATTATCCCGGGTCGTCGCCACTCACCATTAAGATGACAGCAGACAGGAAGAGCAGGAGAGTTCTGGGGGCGGAGATCATCGGACACGAGGGTGTGGCAAAGAGGATTGATGTGGTGGCCACTGCAATCTATTCAAAACTTACGGTTGATGACATGCTAGGAGTGGATTACTCATATTCTCCACCATTTGCGCCTACGTGGGAGCCCATCCTTGTGGCAGCAGACGTTCTTTCAGGGAAGCTTGAATAAGAAGGAGGCTGATACCCTGCTTCCTTAGCTGTGAAGCAGGATTGATAACCTGTAAAACCGTAAAATTTCTTTTGATCAGAAGTCATAAACTACCCCATAATCCATTGACGTGAAAATAAGCAGCTTCATAATCAGGACCCTGTGCTTCCCCTCAATGCTTTCAATATTCCATATGAGAAAGGAGGAGTTGGTGCTGGAGGAGAAGATGTGAAGAGTCAGGGTATACTCAGGGCATTGATTAAGTCATCAAGAATCACAGCAGGATCCTCAAGTCCAACTGAGAGCCGGAATGTGGATTCCGAGAAGCCAACTTTCTTCCTCTCATCCGGTGAAAGAGACCTGTGGGACATGGTGGCGGGATGAGAAATGGTGGTATTGACACCACCCAGTGTGTTGGCCGGCTCTATGATCCGGAGTTTCGCCATGAATTCCCTGGGGCTGCTCATGCCTTTGCGGATGTCAAAGCTTATTATGCCACCGAAGCCACTGAGAAGCTTCCTGGCCACGCCGCTGTCAGGATGTGATTCCAGCCCGGGGTACCTGACGGTTCCGAAGTAAGGATTATCCTGAAATTCCCCTGCTAGCTCCATTGCTGCATCATTGATCCTCCTCATGCGGACACCAAGAGTTTTCAGGCCCCTTATGGTCAGGTATGCCGTATTTGGATCCATTGATGTGCCAAGAGTTCTCCGGAATGAATCTATGGAAGTGATGGCATCCGGATCTCCGGAGGCGGATCCGCCAATTACGTCATTGTGTCCCGACATGAATTTTGAAAGGCTGTGAATAACAATCACCGCACCCTGATCATGCGGCCTCTGGTTGACAGGTGTGGCAAGTGTTGAATCCACCAACAGTTTTCCCCCATGTTCGGATGCAATCTGCGAAATTGCAGGAATATCATAGACGCGCAGTACCGGGTTTGATATGCTCTCGAGAAAAATTACGTCTGCATCCGGGGCCAGAGCCATGATGTTTTCATTTCCCGGTTCAGATACAGTTACAGTTATGCCATACTGCCTGAGGAACTCAGTGGCAAACCTGAAGGTCCTTGCAAAGCAGTCCCTAGTAACCAGGAGCCTCATCCCCGGCCTGAGCATTGTCAGCAGTGTGGTGGTGATGGCCCCCATTCCCGATGAAAACGCGGTGCTGGAACTGGTGTTTTCAAGCATAGATATAATCCTTCCCAGCTCTTCCACCGTTGGATTGGATTCCCTTGAGTAGCGGTATTTCTCGCCATCAGGCATTCTGTATGCGCTTGTCTGGTAAATGGGATAGGTCAGCGAACCGGTGACTGGATCGATGCTCTCCTTAATTCCCTGCCGGATTTCGTTCAATCCTTGTACCTCCTGCAACTTTAGATTCAACAATGCTGTAGCCGATCTTCATTCGGGAAAGAATTTCCTCAGTTCCAGATCTTATCTTTTCTATGTCAGAGAGGTTGTCCACAACAGCAACCACGCTTGGGCCAGCACCGCTGATGCAGACGCCGGCTGCACCGGCCTCAAGCATCATGATCTTGAGTTTTTCATAGAATGGATAGAGAGGTTTCCTGGCAGCCTCAACTATGACGTCGTTCATTCCGTTCTTCACAAGTTCCCTGTCACCTCCCATGAGGCCAGCGATCAGCTCAGTCACAAATCTGGCATTCTGTATGTAGCTGGAGAGTGGGATATCCTTTGGAACCAGGGTACGGCACAGTTTTGTTTTATTCTTAATGTGGATGGAGGGTATTACTGTGAGGAATGAGAACGATCTGTGTATGGTCAGGTGCTTCACCCTGACAGGGGAAACAGATTCAACAACAACGAATCCCCCGTGTATGCTGGCGGCAACATTGTCCGCATGAGGTGTTCCGGATGAAGCAGCCTCTCCAAGCATGGAATATTTCACCTTTTCATCCATTGACACCTTCAGGCCAAAGAGCTCACTTACTGCAGAGACAGCGGCCGCCGCGGATGCCCCACTGCTGCCAAGGCCAAGCCCGGCGGGAATCCCCTTCCTGATTTGAAGCAACACCGGCTCATTTATGCCATGATCACGCAGAAGGTTGATTACAGAAAGTCCTGCGGTATTGGTCATGGGGTCAGGATTCCCTTCCATTCCGCCAATTGTCAGCAAGGTGTTGCCCTGAGAAGGATTTATGGTGGCAGTCACGGCATCATAGAATGCATCATGAGCCACGGCAAGAAGGTCATAGCCGGGTCCCATATTTGCGGAGGATGAATATGCGATTGCAGTGACCTGATCCATTACAGCGAAAATATGACATTGAATAATATTTTTCACTAATACAGTATTATTGCAGGGAATATGTGTACCTGACGCCACTGGAAGTGCGAAGAAATGTCAGCAGGCCTGAAGACCAGAATTATTAATGATGGTGCCATATATAACCATGAAAATTACGGGTTATTTCGATCTCTCAGTTCTTATACGGGATGGAATGCCAATATGGCCCACCAACCCGCCTGTGAAAGTGCAGAGGGAAGGCACGCTGGAAAAGGACGGGTACAATGTTGAGAGTTACTGGTCGGTCACACATAGCGGCACTCACATAGATGCTCCTTTCCATATGGTGGAAGGGGGTGCCACAGTGGACAAAATACCAGTCCATCAGCTGGCAGGTGATGGTTATGTAATCAGGCCTGAACTTGAAGGAAGGGAGATCACCGAAAGAAGTTTAAGGCGGGTATGGAAAGACGAATACGATGGCAACATTGTGCTCATCAACACGAGATGGGATAAGAAGCGCGCATTCACCCATGAATTCCAGTATGATTTTCCAGGGCTTGCGGTAAATGCAATCGACTTTCTTCTGGATCACCGACCGTCAGTAATTGGCATCGACACGCTTGGAATAGAGCCATATGATCATGGTGATTTTACTGTTCACAAGGAACTGCTGAAGACTGGAATGATCTTCATAGAAGACCTTGCTAACCTCGACGAACTGCAGGTGGGGAAGAAATACCTGGTGGTTGCACTTCCACTGAAGATACAGGGTGCCAGTGGATCCATGGCGCGGGTAGTCGCGCTTGATATTCAATGAAATGATTCCGCAGGACTGAGAAAGAGCCCTTATTTATTCGACCTTTACAGCGTCCTGATTCAAGCAGGCATATCCGCACATTCCAGGCAAATGCAGGCATATGGCGAACAGAGGTCGGAACAGGCCTCAACACATTTTTATTATCCGGATAGCATATCCATAAATATGGAACCCAACAGCGAATCCTGGCTCAGCTGCATAAGGTGCGGGCAGAAGTACGACATTTCCCGCAGGAAATACATATGCGACAGATGCCATGGGCTTCTTGAGGTGAAGCACAGCATCCCGGATCATTTCACTGCAGAGGGTTTTTCCGGTGTATGGCACTATGCCCCCCTGATCCACCCTGCAATGGGAAACACCCGCATAATTTCACGTGGCGAAGGAGGGACAGCCCTGTATTCCCATGAATCAGTCTCAAAATTCACAGGTCTTTCCAGTCTGGGAATGAAGCATGAGGGGGAAAATCCCACAGGAAGCTTCAAGGATCGTGGGATGACAGTGGCAGTGACAGAAGCCCTCAGGCTTGGGGCGACCGAGACCATCTGCGCATCAACCGGTAACACCTCGGCTTCTGCTGCTTCATACAGTGCGCTTGCAGGAATCAGGAGCAATGTTCTCATCCCCTCTGGCAATATATCATCTTCAAAACTTTCCCAGGCCATTGCCTATGGTGCCAGAATAATAGACATCCCGGGAGATTTTGACATGGCCATGTCAAACGTGATCAGGATTGCAGAGAGCAGGCAGGATTATTATGTCCTAAACTCCATCAACCCATGGCGAATAGAAGGACAGAAAACAATCTTCTTCGAAATTATGGAAAGGTTAAGGGATTGCCGTTTCATAGCACTACCTGCAGGAAACCTGGGAAACACATCGGCTGCCGGAAAGGCAATACGCGAGTTCAAAGAGCTAGGCCTTATTGATGACATTCCGAAAATAATATCGGTGCAGGCCGAGGGTGCCAGTCCTTTCTACAATCTCTGGGCAGGAGCCGGGGAAAAACTTGAACCAGTCAGGGCTTCCACCATAGCCAGTGCAATAAGAATTGGAAATCCTGTAAACTGGGAGAAGGCCATACGTGAGATAAGATACACAGGCGGAATGGTTGTCACGGTAACCGACAGGGAGATCATGGAGGCCAAAAGAGTTGTGGATCGGTCCGGAATAGGCTGTGAACCAGCTTCTGCTGCTTCCGTGGCCGGACTGAAAAAACTTGTGGACCAGGGCAGGATAGACAGGAATGACAGTGCAGTGGCAGTGCTCACGGGAAACATACTTAAAGATACGGCATCCATTCTGGAGGATTCTGACCGGATCCCGGTGGATGCTTTTATGCAGGAACTCGCGGCATGATCCATATTTCCTCTTTTAAACTGTTTCCATAAGCATTTATTCCGTTCATGCTGAATTTATTAACCTGAAACTTATGTTTATGCATGTCCAATTCTGAAGTTGCACGAATTTTCGATGAACTGGCCGATATGGAGGAAATAGAAGGGAATCGCTGGGAATCCCTGGCCTACAGGAAAGCCGCTGCATCAATCAGGGCACTTGGGCTCCCGCTTGAGACCATATATTCTAAAGGAGAACTGAGAACCATAGACGGGGTCGGCAGTGCAATCGAGAAGAAGATTATCCAGTTTCTTGAAACCGGAGAAATTTCGAAATATTCCGAAATGAAATCCAAATATCCCATAGACTTCACCGATCTGCGCCGCGTGCAGGGACTGGGGCCGAAGAAAATATTCGCTCTTTATACAGCACTGGGCATCAGGAGCATAGATGATCTGAAGATGGCTGTTGAAAGCCATAAAATTGAAAACCTTCCCGGTTTTGGAAAAAAGTCCGAAGACAACATCCGGCACTCACTTAATCTTATTGCGACACGTTCAGCGGATAGATTGCCCATCGCAAAGATCTACTACGAGGTTATGTCCATGGCTGACACCCTGAGGGTATCAGGAACTGTCAGGAAAGTTGAAGTCGTAGGGTCAATAAGGCGGATGAAGGAAACTGTGGGGGACGTGGACATTCTGGCGGTTTCGGACGCACCAGAAAAGGCACTTCAAAGCTTCCTCTCACAGAAGTACATCACCGGTATAATTGCCAGTGGCCCATCAAAAACCTCAGTCAACCTGTCAATTGGCCTGAACGCTGACTTCCGGGTCTTCAGTGCTGAATCCTTCGGTTCGGCAATGCAGTATTTCACGGGAAGCAAGGAGCATAATATTAAAATGAGGGACCTGGCCATACAGAATGGCCTGAAACTCAATGAATACGGGCTCTTCAGGAAAGATATCCCAATAGCAGGGGAAAACGAGGAAGGCATATATTCTGCACTTGGCCTCCAGTACATTCCTCCAGAAATGAGGGAGAACAGCGGTGAAATAGAGGCTGCAAGAGACCGAAAACTGCCGCATTTACCGGAATATGCTGATATTGTTTCCGACATGCATATCTCAATCCGTAATTTCAGCCCAGAAATTGTTCATGAGATTGTAGCCGCATCAGGGAAGGAAGGCATGAAGTATGTGGCTTTATTGTATGATGGCATAAGTGCAAACAAGGGCTCAGGCATTGATTATAAAGGATACGAAGCCATGCTGAGATACGTTGAAGAATTTAATTCAGGGTCAGATTTCAAGATCATACCTGGGATAAAGATACCAGCGAAGCAGGAAACAGGACAGGGATCACTCCCACGGGATATCCGGAATTCAGCGTATGTGGTGGGCACTCTCTCTCTGGATGACATTTCCGGTGAATCAGATCCCACTGGCTTCATCATAAGGGCAGTAAGGTCGGGTTCGTTCAGGACCCTGTCATATTCATATAAGGACGCCGGGCCAGACAGCGGAACCGGTATTGATAATGATCTCATATTCAAGGCCTGTGCGGAAAATGGGGTTTTCATTGAGTTAAGTGGCAATCCTGGCAATTATGGCATACACTATACTGCTGCCAGGGCGGCATCATCCTCAGGGGTAAATTTTGTTCTAGGCAGCAGGGCCACTTCTCCCGGGGAGATCAAGTACATCAAATTCGCCACAGCCATAGCCCGCAGGGGATGGGTTGAGAAAAGCAGAATAATAAATTCGGATGATTACGACGCGGTATTAGGTGCCCTGCGGCTATAAAGAAATTATGGAAAAGTTTCTTCATATGCCTGTTAGTGCTGCAGCAATCCAGCAGGCAAGTCTCACGCTGATTTATTGAGACCAGTCAATGCCTGCAGTTTCTGATTACCACCCCACTGCACCCTGTCCTGAAATATGTGTATCCAGATCATCTCAAGAGAAGATTCCGGGCCACTTGCTCCATGGCTAATTGCTTACCCTCTTACTTGGTGTCCAACATTCCTATAAATAATGAACGCATTCTCACTCATGGCAGAAAGAAAAGTTTTCACTGAATTCCGCGAGATTATCGATCCATCCCACACCGCCCTTGTCATATGGGACGTCCAGAACATGCTTGTTGGCAGAATTTTCAACAGGGAACAGTACCTTCCGAATATCACGAGATTTATAGATGCAGCTCACTCAGCTCGAGTTCCTGTATTTTTTACAAAGATCACTCCCCTGCCGGAAGCTTTTGAATCCGGTGTCAGGCTCTCGCAGAGGAGGTTCCCGGGTGGGCTTTCACCGGAAATGCTTGATCTTGCAGTTAAGCCCGGCAAGGATGACATAGTTATTAACAAGAACACAGCAAGCATCTTCATCGGGACAAATTTTGAACTCATGGTGAGAAACGCCGGCATACAGACAATTG
>JAKAQT010000038.1 GCA_021819605.1 Thermoplasmata archaeon | reverse complement strand
GTATGATGCATAACATACTATTTAAAGTCTGATCAAAATTTGTCAGTGAAATATTAATATAGTAAAAATAGAAAAGATTTAATATCCGCTCCTATGTCGTATTTAATAATTATCTGCGGGTGTTATGATGGGTTCAAACATAGATCAGGAAGTAACCAAAAAATGCCAGGAATGCGGTTCCGAGCATCTTATTAGGGACTACGAGCGGGGAGAGCTTATTTGCAGCGATTGTGGAATGGTCATTGAGGACTCTTTTATTGATCAGGGGCCGGAATGGCGTGCATTTGATTCTGAACAGGACGACAGACGGGCAAGAACTGGATCGCCCATGACTTTTTTGAGCCATGACAAAGGGCTGGCAACCGAGATATCATGGTCCAACAAGGATTATTATGGCAAGCGGATTCCGCATAAAAATCGTGCACAGATATACAGGGTCAGAAAGTGGCACCAGAGAATAAGGGTCAGCAACGCTGCCGAAAGGAATCTGTCGCTGGCGCTTCAGATGCTCAATGACAATGGCGCTAAACTCGGGATTCCAAAGGATATCAAGGAAACCGCGGCGCTCATATACAGAAGGGCCGTGGAGAAGAACCTTATCAGAGGAAGAAGCATAGAAAGCATAGTCTGTGCATCCATTTATGCAGCATGCAGAATGGTCAATCTCCCCAGGACGCTGGATGAAATTTCAAAGGCATCTGAGGTAAACAAGAAGAAAATAGGAAAGGCTTACCGGCATCTGGCCAAGGAGCTTAGCCTGAATCTTAAACCAACAACGCCTTACTCATATGTTGCCCAGTTCTGCAGCAAACTTGACCTGGACAAGCAGGCAATCATTGTGAGCGAGGACATAGTAAGGAGATCAATTGAACTTGGGATTTCCTCAGGGAAAGGGCCAACCGGGGTGGCAGCAGCCTCCATATACATCGCATCTGTCATGGTGGGCAAGCCAAGGACACAGAAGGAAATCGCACGTGTTTCCGGTGTTACCGAGGTAACAATCAGAAACAGGTACAAGGAGATCAGCAAATCACTGGGAATACCTGGAATGGAATAATCTCGGATGAAGATATTCGTTGTGGACAACGGTGGACAGTGGACCCACCGTGAATACCGCGTTCTCAGGGATCTTGGTGTGGAGAGCAGGATCGTTCCAAACACTGTGGATTCACACGAACTTGATGAAATTGATGGGCTGGTTTTTTCAGGCGGGGCGCCAAGCATAGTCTCTGAGCTGGACAAGCTTGGAAATGTTGGGAAGTTTATCGACGATCATTCATACCCAATCCTTGGCATATGTGTTGGAGCCCAGTTTATTGCTCTGCATTTCGGAGGAGAGGTCGGGCCCGGGGTGCATCCTGAATTTGGCAGGACTGAAGTTGTTTTCAGCAAGGTTGACCGCATTTTTACCGGAATTCCTGAACGGATAACTGCCTGGGAAAATCATAACGATGAGGTCAAGAGCCTGACCAGGGATTTTGAAGTCCTGGCATCGTCAAAGACGTGCAGCATCCAGGCATTTGAGCACAGAAACAGGCCCATATACGGAGTTCAATTCCACCCTGAAGTTGACAATACACAGTTTGGGAAGGAACTCATGAAAAATTTTGCCGAGTCCTGCAAAAAGTGAATCCGGCGAAAATTTATATCCATTTTAACTTTAGTCAGCTGAATGCTAACAGAGGTTACAGAACTTCGCGACATGCCGGTCTATACCGATAAAGGTGTTCTGGTCGGTACGGTCACGGATATAATTTTAGACATTGAAACCCAGGAAATATATGGTCTGTACATCGATCATCCAAATTCCGAGCTTGTGGAAATGAGTTCTGCCATAAGCATACCATTCAGGTGGATCAAGGCCATAGGCCAGATCGTCCTGCTTAGAAAATTTCCGGCATTCCTGAAGATACCTCAGGAATGATTTTTTAGTATTATGGATGGGTGAAGAATCCAGTCTGCTCAGATGCAATGTTCACGTATCCGTACCGTTCCAGCTGAGCCACTCCCCGGTATTTTTCAGCAAGTGGTTCAATGAGCCCCATGTCCTGGGTACCATCAGGCTTATTTACGGTGAAATCCCTGGCGTTTTCCGGAACCCACTGGATTATCCTTGCTTTTCTGTCTTTCATGGCAGTTCCTGCATATTCGGCGGAAGAACCGGACTTCTTAACGTTGCACAGGTCCTTCAGACGCAGTTCAGCACCATCAGGCAGCGAATTCCAATCGGCGGCAGGCACAAATAGTGATGGATCATTTCCCAGGGCATATATGCGGTATCCCATCTCTGGGTGAGATGGGTGGTACGGTGCCTTGCTGGAAAGCTGACTGCCATTATTAATTTTAATCTGGACCGGATTTGGGACATAGAAGAAGCGCGGTGTCCTGGAATCAATTATTTCCTTGTTTATGGAATTGAATATTTCCACGGAGAATTCAGAATCAATTTCCCTCATTCCGGATTGGACCCAGTATTTCCTGAACGTTTCAGGCGAAAAGCCCCTCTTCCTGAAAGCCAGGAGGGTGCCGAGCCTGATGTCGTCCCAACCAGAATATTTACCCTCCGCAAGCCCCTTCTTTATAATGGAGGTCTTGAGAATCACCCCTGGAAAGTCCACAAGGCCGTAATGGTAGTATTCAGGGAGTTTCCAGTTGTTATAGCTGAATATGTATTTCTGTTTCTCTGTATTATTGATATGATCCTTGCCTCGGATAACATGGGTCAAACCAAGCAGATGATCATCCACGGCCACGCTGAAGTTCATCATAGGGTATGCGTGATATTCCTTTCCGTGCCGGGGATGAACTGCATCGCTGATCCTGAAGGCAATCCAGTCCCTGACGGATGGATTGGGGTGACTCAGGCCCGTCTTTATAATGAGGACAGCTTCTCCCTGAGAGAACGTTCCGTCTACCATCTTCTGGAATCCTTCTAGGTTCTCTTCTGGGGTTGTTTCCCTGTGGGGGCAGGCAATGGAAGCAGAGAGCTTGCGCTTGAAATCTTCGGGTACACAGGAACAGACATAGGCATGACCCGCTGCAATCAGTTTTCTTGCTTGTTCGTAATAAAGTTCCATCCTGTCTGACTGTATTGCGATCTGGTGCACTGTGACTCCCAGCCATTCAAGGTCCCTTGGAATCTGTTCATATGCTATGGGGTCAATGTTGGCAGGGTTTGTATCCTCAATTCTCAGTATGAGTTTACCCCCATATCTCTTGACGTACTCGTCATTGAGAATGGCCATCCTGGAGTGGCCGATATGCAGCGGTCCCGACGGGGAGGGGGCCATTCTCATGACAACAGGACCATTCACATTCCTCAGTTCAGGGAGGCTGTGAACCTGTACCTTCTTTTCCCTGACCTCAAACTCCGGAAATTCCCTGCGTACTATTGCAGTTATCTCTTCTGGAGACATTGCGTTGATCTTTTGCAGTTCCGCATTGACAAGCCTTGCCAGTTCTCCGGCATTTTTCCTGTAATCCGGGAATTCACCCAGGATCTTGCTTATTACCGAACCGGCGTTGGCCTTTCCGTCATGCTGAAAGGCATTCCTTATTGCCTGTTTTCTGATTTCCTCTTCCAGATTCAGGAGAATCACCTATTTTACGTATTTTTCCATCTCTTCTCTCAGCCTGCCCATTCCAGTCCCGGTTGATGCAGATATGGCTATTTCTTCCACCCTGACATCAGTGAGATCGCACTTCGCCTGAACTCTGATAATTGGCGATAGCAGCGATTTACGGATTTCCTGATAAAGCTTCTCCTGCTGTTCAAGGGAGTAGCTGGAATGCCCGGTGGGATCAAGGAGGAACAGCACCGTGCCGCGGATATCCTTCAGGGAGAGAATGGACTTCAGTTCCATCTCATTCCTCTTGGCCATTGGGCGGTCAAGAATTCCAGGGGTATCAATGATCTGGACCTTCTTTCCGCCGATGGTGGTGTAGCCGATGAATATGCTCTGTGTGGTAAAGGGATACGGTGCAACCTTTGGGCTTGTTCCCGTCAGAGCGGAAAGCAAGGAACTCTTTCCAACATTTGGCATCCCTGCCACAAGGAAGGTCGGCAGATCGGGATTTATGTCGGGAATCTGCCTTATCCAGTCCCTGCAGCTTCCCAGGAATGACAAATCCTTGTCTATGCTCAGCATTATGGATGAGAATCTTCCATAATATTCTCTCATCATGCGGTTAAGGTCCTCGACCTTCTTTCCGGATCGCAGCCTCCTGATGACGTCTGTGCTGAGGTCCGTGATCCTCTCGGATGCCCACTGTACCTTGCTGAGGCTGACCTTGTAGTGATCTATGTCAAACATCAGGTCAATCATGTCCCGGTAGAAAGGATGAATCAGCTCTATTGTTGGGAATTTCTTTACCAGCTTTGTCAGGTGCGAGCATGTCGTGCTTTCTATGGTTGACACGCGGTCCATTATCTCCTTACGGATCTTGTCCTCTATTTTTGGATGGTATGGTTCTGTTATCCTGGAGGCCCGCAGGAAGGACTTGTCAATTATCTCCTGGCTTCGCAGGACCGTCGGTATTCTTGTAAACATATGAAAATCTTCAGGATTTTTTCTCCTTAATAGCTTCCTGGAACTTCTTCATCTGGTCATCATTTATCTCAAAGAGGTTATGTGCATACCTAGCATGGATTCTTATCTTAGGAATTATTTCTTCATGGGAATTGCCCTCTACTTCATAACTGCACTGATAACCAGCATCGGCGCATCTGAATATATATCGTGTCATTTTCGCCTTATTCTCACCAACCTTAAATATTTACTGAGGCTTCTAAAGCATGAATGGAGACGATCATCCGGAATCGGATATTGAAAGGAAACTCAGCTCAGAATTGAGGTATCTCACCCTGAGGAATGAGAATCTCGTTGAGGACATCGAGATGCTGCGGGCAGATCTCTTATCACTTCAGGTTCGAGTCACGGAAATTCGGGAGGACATCGCAATTGAAGATCGTCTTGAGCGGAGGCTGCACCAGCTTGTTTCTGAGTGATGAACAGGACATACGCAGACTCTGCAAGGAAATCAACCTGACAGATTCAGAGACTGAGGAAGTGCTGAATAATTTCGGAAATTACCTTGGGATTCTGGAAAAAATCAGAGCAGCCCTGCAAATCCAGAGAAAGCTCCTGGTGGAAAAAACAGAACTTGAAACAAAAATTGCCAGCCTGAACTACAGCAATTACGAGCTTTACATGGCAGCACATACAAATGCAATAGCCATCAGTGGTATTCTTGGAGAAGCAAGGATAAAGGGCATAATAATACCCGGAAGTGAAATGAGGGAGATCAACAGGATACTGGACGACTACCTGATCATAAGGAGAGATTAGAACAGATCTTCCACCGTTCCTGATACCATTTATTAGCTGGAATTCAATATACCATAATCATGCTGAAGGAAGACCACAGAAACATTACCTGCGGGGGTGATCCTTTCAACTACCTTAAGAGTGTCATGAAGGGGCTCTCCATCCAGCTCGATCCGGGTCAGGATGCTGAGATAATGCTTTCCCGGGATAAATTCGGATATGACCGAAACACATATGATGGGCTGGCAAGGACAACAAAGCTGAGAATTGTAAGCATAGTGGAGGAAGATCAGGACATCAGGGTCGTTGTACGTAAGGAAAATTGATCATCTGCGCATGATTGCAGTCAATAAATTCTTATATGCAATGGAATAGGGATAATTTGACATTGTACCGTCAAAGGAATGTATGCTATGGAAAATTATGATTCTTCTCAGATACAGATTCTGGAGGGACTTAAGGCAGTCAGAAAAGTCCCGGGGATGTATATAGGGTCAACCGATGAAAGAGGGCTACACCATCTGGTTTACGAGGTTGTGGATAATGGAGTGGATGAAGCAATAGCCGGTTTTGCAAAGTCCATATATGTCTCCATAAATACTGACAACTCAATAATGGTGGAGGACGACGGGCGTGGTATTCCTGTTGACATTCATCCCAAATACGGCAGGCCCGGCCTCGAAATAGTCCTCACAGAGCTTCACAGTGGAGCCAAATTTGACAAGAAAGTGTACAAGATAACCGGCGGACTTCATGGCGTGGGAGTCCATGTGGTCAACGCCCTCTCATCGAAGCTTGTAGCTGTTGTGAAAAGGGATGGCAAGATATACTGGGAAACCTTCATCCGTGGTGTCCCGGAAGGCAAACTCAAGTCCGTGGAACTATCAGATTTTCTCAACAGTCCGCCGGAAGAACTCAAGGGTGTGACCCTGCACCTTAACAGGGAACATGGCACAATAATATTCTTCTATCCTGATCCGGAGATTTTCGAGACAACTGAATTCTCATACAGCACCATACTTGAGCGGGTTAGGGACCTGGCATTCCTGAATCCAGCCATCACCATTACCCTTGACGACCTCAGGACGGGCAGCAAGGATGTACTGCACTTTGATGGGGGCCTTTCGGAATTTGTGAGATACCTTGGCGAGGGGTACAATGCAGTGCACAGAGATCCCATATACAACAGGACGGAAGGAGAGAATTTCGTTGTGGAGTTTGCATTCCAGTATACAACAGGAGTATCTGAAACACTGGAAAGCTTCGTCAACAACATAAACACAGTTGAAGGCGGAACCCACGTTGCAGGGTTCAGGGCCGGTCTGTCCCGTGTGATACAGGACTATGCCAAGAACAAAAACATGATAAAGGGCGTGGAATCAATTACAGGCGACGACGTCAGGGAAGGCATCGTTGCAGTGCTTCATCTCAAGATTCCTGAACCGCAGTTCGAGGGCCAGACAAAATCAAAGCTTGGAAACAGCGAGGCGCGAGGCATAGTCCAGTCTGCAACCGAGGGTTATCTGAAGGAATACTTTGAATCCTACCCCAACATAGCAGACGTAATAATCAAGAGAACCCTTGCAGCAGCCGCTGCCAGGGAAGCATCAAGGAAAGCCCGGGAGCTGGTGAGAAGGAAATCTGCCCTTGAGGGTGGTGGCCTGCCAGGGAAGCTTGCTGAC
Organism: Thermoplasmata archaeon; assembly: GCA_021819605.1. Classification (GTDB taxonomy): domain Archaea; phylum Thermoplasmatota; class Thermoplasmata; order Thermoplasmatales; family Thermoplasmataceae; genus UBA509. Next base: position 5,204 of record JAKAQT010000038.1, on the reverse strand, counting down.
TGTTCTTCCTCCGATCCGGAAAAGACGGAACTGTACATCGTTGAGGGTGATTCCGCAGGTGGATCAGCAAAACAGGCCAGGAACAGGGAATTCCAGGCAATCCTGCCGCTGCGTGGAAAGATACTTAACGTTGAGAAATCCAACGATGTCAAGACCCTGGGCAATCAGGTCATCAGGGATCTCATCACCGCCCTGGGAACCAATATTAAGGACGATCTTGATTTAAACAAGCTCAGGTACGGGAAGATAATCATAATGACCGATGCCGATGTTGACGGCGCCCATATACGCACACTTCTTCTCACATTCTTCTACAGGTATGCCAGGGAGCTTGTCACAAACGGTAAGATTTTCTTTGCCCAGCCACCACTATACCGGGTACAGAAGGGAGACAAGGTTGCGTACGTGTACTCGGAGAATGACAAGGATAGGGTTTCCGAGAAAATGGGGCAGAATGCTGTTACACAGAGGTTCAAGGGACTTGGAGAAATGAATCCGGCGCAGCTCTGGGAAACAACAATGAAGCCTGAGACAAGGAAGCTGGTCGAGGTCACCATAGAGGATGCTGCTGCAGCCGACAGACTTTTTTCAATTCTGATGGGCGATAAGGTGGAACCAAGGAGAAAGTTCATTGAAGAGAATGCCAGATACGTTACAAATATAGATTTGTGAGGGATAAAGTTGGAAAAAAGACCAATTGAGAACGAGATTAAAACATCATACCTTGAATACGCCATGAGCGTCATAGTCAGCAGGGCAATTCCTGAGGTGAGGGATGGCCTTAAGCCCGTTCAGAGGAGGATTCTTTACTCAATGAGCGAGTTGAATGTTAACCATGACAAACCTTACAAGAAGTGCGCCAGAATAGTTGGCGAGACCATGGGTAAGTACCACCCGCATGGAGATATGGCCATATATGAGGCCCTGGCCAGAATGGCCCAGGATTTCTCAATGCGGTACCTTCTTGTTGATGGGCAGGGGAATTTCGGCTCCATAGACGGTGATGCACCTGCCGCAATGAGGTACACAGAAGCAAGGCTTACAGAGCTATCAGAGGAAATGGTTCGGGATATTGAGAAGAACACGGTTCCATTCAGGCTGAACTTCGACGGGTCACTGGAAGAGCCGGAGTATTTTCCCACAAAGGTTCCGAACCTTCTAATCAACGGATCATCGGGCATAGCGGTCGGGATGGCAACCAACATGGTTCCGCACAATCTAACCGAGGTATGCAATGCAATCACATATGCTCTTGACCACAGGGATTATGAAGTAAAGGAGCTTTTGAAATACATAAAGGGGCCTGATTTCCCGGGTGGCGGAATATCATTCTATTCCCAGGAACTCATGGATGCCTACCTGACTGGCCGTGGAAAGGTGGTTAGCCAGGGTGAGGTCGACCTGTCTGAGCCCAAGCACATTGTCATCAAGAGCCTTCCATACGGGGTCAACAAGGCAGTCTTCATACAGAATGTTGCAGAACAGGTGAAGAATGAGATTTTGAAGGGGATCACGGATATAAGGGACGAAAGCGACAGAACAGGCATGCGTGTGGTCATAAAGGTCAGGGACGATGATATGCGAAACCTCATCCTTAACCAGCTTTATGAGCACACCGAACTTGAATCATCCATAGGAATCATCAACCTGGTCCTTGTGAACAACCAGCCAAGAACACTTAATCTCAAGGGACTGGTGGACAATTACATAATGCACAGGCTTGAGGTCATAGTCAAGAGATCCAGCTTTGATCTTAACAAGATGAGGGAGAGGGAGCACATTCTACTGGCGCTCACAAAGGCCCTTGAAAATATAGATGACGTCATATCAATCATACGTGGTGCCAGGGATGTTCCCACGGCAAGGGCGGACCTGATGTCGAAACTTGAAATAGACGACGTTCAGGCCAACTCTATCCTCGAACTAAGACTGCAGAGGCTTACCGCACTGGAAATCAGCAAGGTTGAGGAGGAATTGAAGGATGTCAGGGAAAAAATCCTGTCGCTGGAGAAAATTCTGGCAAGCGAAGACCTGAGGCGCAGCATAATAAAGGAAGAACTCAAGGAGCTTTCCAAGAAGTACGGGGACAAGAGAAGGACCAAGATATCATTCAGGGAGATCAAGGCCAGGACCATAGCCGATCTGGTCCCGGAAGAGGATGATGTTGTCATACTTAGTGAAGGCAGCCTCCTGAAGAGGGTGTCGCTTGAGGAGTACAGGGCACAGAGAAGAGGCGGGAAGGGCATAATAACATCAACAAGGAAGGAGGATTCCGTAAAGACCATTCTCTCCTGCAGCTCACACGACAGCATTTTCATGTTCACCAACACCGGAAGGGTCCTGAGGACCCTGGCATATGAAATTGAGAAGAAATCCAGGAAATCTGTGGGTGTTACTGCCGCTTCATATGTTCCTCTGCAGGAGGGAGAAGTGGTGGAGCAGATCATGAAGGCACCGGAATCAAGGGAATCCCATCTTGTGATCCTGACCAGGAACGGCTTCATAAAGAGGACTCCTGCAGAAGCGATACTAGACATGCGTTCCTCCGGCATCAGGATTATAGCGCTGGAGGACGATGACGAGGTTGTTTCCGTTGAGGCAATCTCCAGGGAAGGCAACATAGTGGCAATATCAAATTCCGGCAAGGCATCGGTATTCACGACATCGGAGGTCAGGTCCACCGGCCGCACATCCCGGGGCGTCAGGGCCATGAGGCTGAAGAAAGGCGAATACATTATTACAGGATTCATTGCACAGGACGACGAGGAAGTTCTAACAGTTTCGGAAAATGGCATAGGGAAGCGCACACCAATTGCCGAGTTTTCTGTTCATCACAGGGGATCTTCGGGAATCCTTGTGTTCAAAAAATCGGAGCGGACGGGAAACCTGGTCAAGGCGATTCCTGTAAGGCCGGATGATGAGATAATGATAATCACAAGGAATGAGAAGACAATCCGGCTGAAGGTGAGCGGAATAAAAAGCCAGGCAAGGGTAACTTCTGGAGTGAAACTCATAGACACGTCGGACAATGATGCGGTCATTGAGGTATCCAGGATAGAACCGGGCGAGGAAGTTGAGGAAGATGCAGAGAAATAGTATTTCCGTATATATCCAAGGTATAGGGAGCGTGGGCAAGAACTTCCTTACCATACTGGTAGATGAAGGCAAGCTGATTTCCGAAAGAACCGGGATGGACATAGTTGTTGGCGGGGCATCAGACAGGACCGGATCAGTTATCTTCAGCAAGCCTGTGGATCCTGCTGATCTTTTGAAGGCAAAGCTTTCCGGCAACATACTGTCTCTTGGAAGGGAGGCAACATCCAGGGAAATGACTGAGAATGAAGGTGGAATTCTTGTGGACATGTCCTCGGCATCCCGGGACGGATCCAGGGAGCTGCAGATGTACCTGTCTGCCATGAAAAACGGGATGGATGTGGTGACGGCAAACAAGTCGCCTCTGGCAAACCACTGGAAAGAGATAATGGATAATGCTTCGGAACGCACAAGAACAGTACTCTACGAAGCCACTGTGGCAGGCGGAGTGCCGTTGTTCAGCCTCCTGGGCCACTCATGCGGGCCTTCCGTGGTAAATAAATTCACGGGGATAGTCAGCCTTACTGCAAATTTTGTACTGAAACAGATGCGGGAAGGAAAGACCTTCATGGATGCTGTTGCCGAGGCCCAAAAAAGGGGCATTGCTGAAACGGATTTCAGGGATGACACTGACGGGCTGGACGGGGCAAGGAAAACAGTCATACTGGCCAATGCATTATTCGGGAAAAATATGACACTGAAAGATATCAAAACATCCGGTGTTTCAGAGAGCACGGATGTCAACGGGATGGATAGGTACAGGCTCATCACAGAAATCACCAGATCCGGAAATGAAGTTCATGCATTCAGCGGCCTTCGTGACCTGGATGAAGGCGATTACCTTCTTTCACTGGGCGAGATGTCCCTTGGATACGAGGTAAACACTTCAAGGAACGGCAGGCTCAGGATTCACAGCGTCAGCGACGGCCCCGGGGAAACTGCTGCGGCCGTAATGAATGATGTGATGCTTCTTGCCAGGGAAAAATTTCAAGGAAAATGCTGAGATACCTCGTGGATTAAATGTTCAAAATAGATCGGCATGAAGTCCCAATCGCCATCAGGGCACTGAAAACAGCCAATGTTTATGAAATTTCAGGGAGGAAGAGAATCATTGTCGACACCGGAATGTCCGATGAATCCTACAATGAACTCATGGCCCAGGGGCTGTCGATGGAGAGCGTTGACTACATTTTCCTCACCCATATGCACATAGATCATATAGGATCTGCACACAGGATGCAGCAGGAGTTCGGCATACCGGTTGCAATGGGGGAAGAGGATATCAAACGTGTCAATGCCATAAAGGAGAGCCCGGAGGACTTCAGGGATTCTCTGCTGGAAATAATGAGGATGAACGGTACTCCCAGTGCGATCACCGATCAGATGATTCAGCGGCACTTCGTGCTGGATCATCTCGATACGTACCTCCGTATCGAATTCGACATACACCTGAAGGGTAACGAGGAAATAATTCCGGGGGTCAGGGCTCTTTCCAATCCGGGGCATTCTCCCGGATCATTTTCCCTGTACATAGCAGAATGCAGCTGCCTTTTTTCCGGAGACCACATCCTCCCCGGCATAACACCAAACATCAGTTTTTACGACGACAGCACCGATATGCTGGGGCTCTATCTTGAGAGCCTCAAGCGCACAAGGACCCTGAGCGCAAAAATGGTGTATCCGGGGCACAGGTCTCCATTTGAGAACGCAAACAACAGGATAGATCAGCTCATCGCACATCACAGTGAAAGGATGAAGGAGATTGCGGGAATAGCCAGCAAATGGATGACTGCATACGAGGTTGCTGAATCAATGAGGTGGAGCAAGGAACGCAATCTGGTGAGCATGAACCTCATGGAGATGAATTTTGCAATTGGCGAGGCAATATCACACTTGATGCACATGGAAGCCGATGGAATGCTGGAAAGGAAAGAGGAAAACGGGCTCTATCTTTACCGGACGCCATGATTCTGGATGACTATCAGGAACCATAAAACTTCATAAGCTGAAGATCGATGATCATGGGTTCTCAGGAGTATATAAAATGGGATTGAATGCAGTCTTATACGCCCCAAACACACCTTCTCTTATAGGCGATCTGGGAGTGAGCC
>JAKAQT010000037.1 GCA_021819605.1 Thermoplasmata archaeon | reverse complement strand
CGATCTATATATCATCCATATTCTCAATCAGGTAGCCCTAATTTGCATATAAGGGTGTTCTGTTATATGTAAGCGCTTTCCGGTACCATCTGAAAAAATATTAAGCAATTTTTCCTTAGGGATTACCATGGAAATAAGTAATGTCAAGATAGATTGGGCACCTATCCTTGAAGGCCAGATAAAGTACCTGGAAGAGATCTATCCTGATGTTGCCATCAGAGAAACCTACCGGGATATCATCGAACGGCTCAATGAAAACAAGATCAAATCCAGGATCATACTTAACGGAATAACAGTTGCAGGCTATGCATTCGTTATGGAGAGCAACCTTCTAAGCGATAGAATATACGGATCACTGGGATTCACTGACGGTGCGTTTGCATCTGAAGTGAGAATCCGGAACCTTGTGGAATGGGCGGAAAACATTGCAAAGGCTCAGGGGAAGTATCTGATGATCAATGATATCTTCAGAGCAGAGGAAGCCTCGGAGAAGATCCTGACTGACACTGGTTACACCAGGGTGAGACGTGACAGAATGGAAATTTCTCTGGACGAATTTAACATGGAAAGTGAAAATTACCCCCAGGAGTTTGAAATACTGCCTGCAAACAATACAACATACCAGGAATATTCAAAAGCAGAATTTGATGCGTATGCTGGAACACCGGATACGATTCTTTTCAATACCACAAGCGAAGCCGACCGTATTTCCATGGCAAGGGCCATTTTCAACGGAGCGTACGGAGAAATAATCCCGTCAGCCAGCAGTATAATCCGGCATCATGGAAATCTCATTGCTGCAATTATAGCCACAACAAAGCCTGAAAAGCAGGCAAATGGAAGCCGTTCAATGCTTGTGGACATCTTTGTAAACAGGGATTACAGGGGAAATGGGCTCGCAACAACCATGATGATAAACTCCCTGAACAGGCTGAAGTATCTTGGATTTGAGACGACGGAACTTTGGGTGACAAGTGGAAACGAGGCTGCTCGCATATATGAGAAGCTTGGTTTCAGGCCATCAGGATCGGCAAAGGAAGTCTTCTACTACCGCAAGCCATAGAACGTGGGGGGATCAGATAATGGAGCCGATTGCGCCCAGGATGACTGGCAGAATGAAGTTGTCATCAAAAGGATAATAGGCCACACTTTCAACCACGGCAGATATTACGCCTATGCCAATTCCGGCATACCCTATCATGAAATATCCGAATATTCCTGAAAAGGCAAATATGGCCATGAAGCCGGCAACTGACTTGCGCCTGTTATAGGGGATCCTTGGTGAATGTATCCTTATGCCGAATAATGTTGCCATTGAATCTCCTATTGTGGTGGCGAAAATTATCACTGCCAGCACATGAGTGGAATCCACTACCCCCATTGCTATGAGCATCCCGGCTGCAAACCATATTGCACCCATCCCGAGTGGAGAGGAATCCCTCTCCAGGCTGAAAAGTGTCTTTGCAACGGCGCTAGCCGGAAAAAGTGCATAGTAATTACCAATGATATAGAATGGGAAAACAGCCATCGTTATGGCGATTCTGCCATGGCCCTCGCCCATTATGAGGACAAGAAGAATCATGGCAACCCCTGCCCCAATCTGAATAATGTCTCTGGTAATCTCCCTGTGTTTATCATTCCCCTTTGATCTGTCATTATCCGCTACGTAATGCAGGCTCTTTTTGTCTGAAAGCAGAGAAACAGCTGTGCCTAGGCCCACCGCTATGTCAAAGAGCTCCCAGTCAACTGCCTGAACACGCAATGCATAAAGTACACCCCCTATAATGAGAAGGAGCGGCATTATGAAGAAGAATCTCCGGGTGTACAGGACCCGTGCACTTATGACAGAAATCACAAATACAAGTGCAGGCATGAAAGTGTGAAAAAGCAGGAATACTGGAGCAGAAAAAGCCAGACCAGCCAGATAGGCGATCCAGAATCTTTTGGGCCACATAATTAGTGTAAAAAGAGATAGAGAAATCGCTGAAATTAGTGCCACAAACTCCAGCATGTTCAACATACAATGCCGTATATGTTTAATTTTATAAATAAGCTATCCCATAGGGATATGATCAAAGAAGTGCAATGGCACCTGCTATGATGAGGAGGATAAATGGAACCGCAAACCAGGGACTTGCAAGTGCTATGAGGCCTGCCACACCAATGACAATCATTATTATGCCTCCATCGTGTTTCCTGGAAGAAACCATGAGTGCACCAAAGAGGCCAATCAGACTGAAAAGAAGCACCACATAAGCAGGGCCAGATAGGCTGGCAACGCCTCCAAATAATTTTGACACGTGTGAAATGGCCAAAGCAAGACCTGCCAGCACAACACCTATTAATCCCCCAATGAACCCGATCAACTGTTCGATTTTTCTCTTGGCCATCTATTAAGTTAAGTATCATAATCTATTATTATTTTCGCTTAACTCTTTATTGTTCACCCATCATCAGGTGACAGAACTAAAAGTTAAGGTATTGGTATGGGTTATCCAAGAATGCAGGTTTTAGCTTCATCATCCAGCCTGAGAACGGACGTAAAAGGGTATAATGTTCCTGCCATTGTTAGCAGGTTGAGCCTGATGAGTCCAGATATTATTTTCCTGACGGAGAAGGATGACATGGCAGGAGAACTCGGAACAGCAATGAGGAACCATTTAAACTCCAAGATTATCGATTGCAGTCAGGACCCAGCTCAATTTGTAAAGTTCCGGGAAGAGTTTTTCAAGAAATCCATAAACACGCCTGAAGCTGCTGTTAAAAAGAATATGATTGACCTGATAGACGACACTATCTACAGCTATCTCTCCAACTACTGGAGAGACTGGGACACAGTAAATTCTGAGGTAACAGATTCCCTGTTCAGGGCGAAGCACAAGCTTGTGGAATCAGTATTTTATGAGCTGGAGCATGGGTTCTGGCATGCGCAGAACAAGCTTATCATTGATCGGATCCTCAGCGGGCAGCCCACAGGAAAATCCATCATAGTATCAAGCGTTGAAAGGAGATACTGGTTGGTGGACAGAATTAAGAATCAGATTCCTCAGCTTTAAATACAGAATAATAATTTCCATGAGTACAGCCCCACAGAATCGGGGAAAAGCAGTGATGATTTAATGACAATATTTCAGGGAAAAGCTACAAAAAAATTCACAGGCGGCAAGCTTAAAGCCGGAAGAAGCAAGAGAAGGTATGAACTTGGCAGAGAGCCAACCCTCACGAGAATTGGACCCGAAGCCAGGAAGGTTATGAGAACAATGGGCGGGAACTCAAAATCCGTGCTCATGAGAGCAGAAAAAGCCAATGTCTATAACCCAAAGGACAAAACTACCAAAAGCGTTCCAATAAAGACCGTTAAGGAAAATCCGGCAAATCCCCACTACGTGCAGAGGAATATAATGTCAAGAGGGACTGTCATACAGACTGAACTTGGCGAAGCCAGAGTAACATCCAGGCCAGGCCAGGACGGAGTTGTTAACGCAGTTCTCCTATGACCCTGACACTTTACAGCCAGTATTTTAACCCAAAATCCAGCAGGAGGCTGGGAAGAAGAGTGTCCCTTGCAGCTGCCAGAAATTTTACCGACGGCAAGCTGGAGGAAATATTAAAGTCCATGAACATAAAATACGAGATTCGCGATGCCAGATATCCACGCATTCCTTGGGAAAAATCAAAGATGTTCATCGTGGAGGCAAATGTTAAAAAATCAACTCTTCTTAGCCTTATTGAGCGGAAGCTCTCCTGATTTCTTTCTTTTCTTGTAAGTGTAGTACTGAAGAGGATGCTTGAGCCAGTCCCTGTGGCATACTGGATCTTCTCCCCAGTAGCAAAGATGGTTTGATCTGAGCACCGTGCACTTTGGCGGAGAATATTCAGTGCTTGAAATCTCACCGGTCACATGGTTCACCTGATACGTGGTCATGCGTTCATTGAAGTCAGGTGCAGTTTTGAAGAGGCCTATGATTCCCTCATTGTTCATGCCTATCTTATGCAGGAAACTTACAAGTGTGAATCTTGCCATATGCGGAAGATTTACGCCGTCACGCATCTGTGTAATATATTCCTTTATGCAGGGTGGAAACAGGGTGGCGTCGACCTCGCCCAGGTCAATGGACTTCTTAATGCCGGACTTCTGGAAAATATCAATTATCTCATCGATGCTGTCACTGACTGGAGCGGTTATGGAATAGCTTTCCTCGTCCGGCAGGCCGCTGAATATTGAGGATAGCTTCCTGACGAATGCTTCTCTTACTATCTTTGCCGCAACTTCCCTGTCGCAGTATACTGTCCCATGCCTCAGGCTCTGGTAAATGAGGCGGTATTTGTAGCCGCTCAGCCGGGATGTGAGGTTCACGAATTCACCGGCTCGGATCATATAGAGGCGGGTCATTTCGTCATATTCCATGGTTACGCCGTATCTCCGGGCGTAATCTGGAACAAATTCACTGGCAATTGTCCTGCTCATGAGGAAACCTTCAAGCAGGTCACGGGCATGGTTCAGTACCCTTGAGGTCAGTATAGGTTCGCCAATCCTTCTCAGGATCCACAGGGTAAGCGGAAGGCACCTGAGATCCTCAGCGGATGTAATTTCCCGCGATTCCTGATCATTCATTGCCTCAATTATGAGGCGGAAAGCATTGTGCCTCAGCCTTTCGCTTTCTCTGTCATTTGACTCCAGAAACCCCCTAATTCTCGCCGCGTCTGCGTCAAGATATATGTTGGTGCCTGCCGGAATCATCTCACGATATTTCCATCAGTTCCCTTGGAGCTGTTGTGATAAGCTCGAAGCCATCCTTCTTCACAATGACATCGTCTTCTATCCTAACTCCACCTACCCTTGGGACATATACTCCGGGTTCAACAGTCACAACCATGTTTGCCTTGAGCGGGAAATCATAGTTCGAGGAAAGTGCAGGATGATCATGGACATCCATGCCAAGGCCATGCCCCAGTGAATGAATGAATCTGCCCTTGAACTTTGTGGAATCTATTATCTTCCTTGCAACAGCATCAACATCCTTCCCGTTGACATTTTCCCTGATGGTTTTCATGCTCTCGTCCTGTGCCCTGAATACGACATCATACATTTCACGCTGATCCGGGCTTGCACGCCCGAATACAACGGTTCTTGTGATGTCAGAGCAGTACCTGCGGTATCTTGCCCCGAAATCTATGAGCACAAAGTCATTCTTTTTCAGTTTCCTGACTCCTGGTGAGTAATGGGGCATGGATGCGTTCTCGCCGAATGCCACTATGGTGCTGAATGAAGGTTCTGAAGCACCGAGCTTCATCATCTCATAGGCAATGAGGGCAGAGACCTCACTTTCTGTCATTCCCTCCTTGAGCTTTGTCACTGTGCTCTCAAAGGCCTCGCTTCCTATTTTTGCGGCTTCCCTTATTCTTGACAGTTCCTCGGGTGATTTCATCCTGCGTGCTTCCATTATTGATGATGAGACATCAACAAATTCTTTGTCGGGAATTATGCGCAGTACATCCTTGTATCTGCTCACTGTCAGAGCGGAATAATTCAACCCTATGGAATCAAGGCCTCCAAGGTTATCCTTGATGGTCTTCTCGAATTCCGCCTTTCCGTTTGCCACTATGACTTCAAGCCCTGTCTTTCTTGCAGTCTCTTCTTCAAGAGCGGATGTTATTATTTTCACTTCGTCCGGCTTCACAATGAGTGCGGAACCCTCAAACAGGCCCCCGTCCACGCCGGTAAGGTAAAAAAATGTCTTGTCCACGGAGTTTTCATCCCCCTGAATAATCAGTATGGCATCAGTTTCCCGAGCATATCCAAACACATTTTTGAAATCCATAATATCAGTAGACCATCTTTAACGGAAATAAAGCCTTTCCCACATAATACGCTACGGCTTGATATGAAATTTTTGGGCACTATTAGTATTATTGATATTATTACTGTTGTTTATTCCAAATTATTAGTAATTTTCTCAATATTGTTGAAAAGATTGAAATATTGAGTTCAGAATAACCCTCCAATGTATAAACGAGGATTACTACTGTATTCCGGAGGATTGGACACTTCTGTTATCCTGAAGATGTTGCAGGAGAAGCTGGGCATGGATGTTGTTACCCTGACCCTTGATGTGGGGCAGGAGGAAAACGATCTTGCCGCAATAGCTGAAAAAGCCTGGAAACTGGGCGCATCTGACGTCATAACAAAGAATGTGAAGAACGAGTTTGCAGGCGGATACATTTCCAGGGAGATAATGGCAGATGGCATGTATGATGGAGCATATCCCCTCTCCACAAGCATTGCGCGGCCTCTGATGTCCCTTGAAGCCGTTAATGCCGCAGATACCCATGACTGTGATGTCATAGTCCATGGCTGCACTGGCAAGGGCAACGACCAGGTGAGGTTTGAGGTATCAATCAGGGCCCTGAATCCGGACCTTAACGTTATTGCACCAGTGCGGGACTGGGGGCTCAACAGGGACCAGGAGATGGAATATGCCTCGAAGAACGGAATTCCGGTCAAACTGGGGGGGAAATACTCCACCGATGAGAACCTTTGGGGAAGGTCCGTGGAAGGTTCAGATCTTGAAGATCCGAGGAAACCCATACCAGCCGATGCCTATGCCTGGGTTACGCCGCCGGACCAGACCCCACACGAAGCCGTTGAATTTACACTGCAGTTCACTGCAGGAATTCCTGTGGAAATCAACGGCGTCAGGAAACCACTTGCAAAGATTGTCTCGGACCTCAATGGAATTGCCGGCAAGGCGGGGTATGGTGCCATAGATCATCTTGAGGACAGGGTCACCGGAATAAAGAGCAGGGAATTTTATGAATGCCCGGCTGCATCTGTGATCATAAACGCCCACAGGTCCCTGGAACGGATGACACTGAGCCGGGAGGAGGCTGCATTCAAATCCATAATCGAATCAAAGTGGACCACCATGACATATGACGGCCTGTGGTTTGATCCCCTGATGGATCACCTGAACAGTTTCCTGAAAAGCGTCAACGCCTATGTATCCGGAACTGTATCCCTCAAGCTGCAGAACGGGAATCTGTTTGTTCAGGGAATGGAGAGTCCGTACACCCTCTACAATTATGAGAAATCAACCTATGGAATGCACGACACTTTCAATCAGTCCTATGCCAAGGGATTTGTTGAGCTCTTCGGGATGCAGACTGTAAACACCAACAGCGTCAGGAAGAAGGCAGTGGCAGAAATATCCAAGAGTTTCTGATTCCTTATGAATAAGATATGGGCCAGCGGTGCTTCGGATGATTCTCTGCCATACCTGAACAGGCTGATGGTTGATGATGACATACGGACTGACAGGAACATGGTGGATTACGAGGTACTTTCCCTGGTTGCGTACCATCTGCAGATAATGAAACAGGACCTGATTCCGCGTTATGAAAGCGTCCGGATACTTCATGCGCTTGCCGAAATTTATTCCACCGACCCTGACCTGAGTGCAGATCTGGAGGATGTTCACGGAAATGTTGAAGCAATGGTGATTGAAAAAGCAGGAGTTTCAGGCAAGAACCTCCGGCTATTCCTTTCAAGGAACGAACAAATACAGACAGATATCCTGCTTTTTACACGCCACCATCTGCTGAATATTGCATGGGAATGCGCAGGCATAGCAGAGATCATCCTTGCAAAGAGGGATGAGATTAAGGGGGTGATGCCCGGCTACACGCATTACAGGCAGGGAATGGCAGTCTCTTCTGTAACATATATGGATTATCTTGCCTCCATATTCTACAATCGCTCAAAAAAAATGCTTGATGCCTTGCATGGGAACGAAATATTGCCTCTGGGATACGGCTCAGGCTTCGGATCGCTTTCAGGAGTTGATTTCAAGGAAGTTGCAAGCTTACTTGGGCTGAAGCGCGGTGATGTGAATCCAATGTACCTGGCATCGCAGAGAGGCATGGATGAACTGAATTCCATCTTCCAGCTGTCCCTAATGATGCTGGAACTTTCAAGGATCTCCCAGGACTTTATCCTTATGTCCGGAGATGAAATGCCTGTATTCATTCTTCCAGCCGGTTTCACAACAGGCAGCTCACTCATGGCAAACAAGAGGAACCCAGACTTTCTGGAAATGACGCAGGGCTACGCAGCAGAAATAGCAGGAAAAATTTCAGGCGTCATTATGACTGTTATCTCCAAATCCTCAGGATATCACAGGGATTTTCAGCTGGTAAAGAAGGAGCTTGTGGATTCATTTTTACTGGCTGAGGATATTTTGGCGGTTGCAGGCCGCTTTTTCAGTGGAATTGAATTCAACCCCAAGGGCTCACGCAGCATTGTACAGAACTCATCCTATGCAACAGCAAACGCCCATAAGCTGTTCAGGGAAGGAAAAACATGGAAGGATTCCTACAGTGCAGTCGGTGAAATGGTGAGGAATGGAAAGACTCTGGAAGAAATCGATCCAGAAGAGATAAGGAGCATTAACAACGATCTCATCCATGGGCTGAAAACGGAAATTATGGACCTCAAGGACAGTACTATGCAGCATTACCTCGATATAATTGCACAGGCACGAACAGTGCAATAGGGGCAGGTCTTTCATTCTTGCCGGAAACTTTCCATCCTGCGGAAGATCGACCTGCAGGATTCAAAGAAATTAATTACTCTCGGAAATTCTATTCACCATTGAAAAACCATATCATGCAAGGACAAGATTCTCATACGCCTTCACCCCATCGGACTTCTTCACCACTATTATTGTCTCGTTTGAGCATGATATGAGCTGAAGTATGTTCACCCCCACAGAATAGAGCCTCTCCGTGATCCGCATGACAAAGCCGGGTACCTGCTCTATCTCCTTTGGGGACAGGATGTGTATTGCACTGACATCACGCTCTATTGTAACCTGTCCGCCTGCAGGAAGCTTCCCGCTTCTCAGCTCATCCACTATGTATACCACGGAATCTGTGAGATACGTGGCCGATATATAGCTGACATTGAGAGTCTTCTGGGATGTTAGAACGGTGATCTTATCCTGGAGTGTAACCTTACTCTGCATCAGAAGATCCTCAACATATGTGAAGTCTGCCTTTTTCCTGCTGGATTCTTCCATTATCTTGTTCAGGGAATATCTTATGCTGGCAGGGCTGAGATCAGGATACTTTTCCCTGATTTCCTCGGCCAGTTTGCTTATATTTATTATCCTGTCCTTAAGGAATGAATATGTTTCGGGCCTCAGCTTCAGGAACTGCCTCACCGTTGCCTCCACTGTACCTCTTCCCTTTCTCGGTTGGGCCATACTATGGAGATTATAACGATCATATAGTTTTTGCCAGTCATTCCACAGAACTGCCAGTAACGGCAACGACATATACACTGCCTGCTGTTTCTGCATAATTTTGGCAAATTATTTTTGCTGCGTTGATTTCACACTAGTTTTCTTATAATTTCCGCACGGCAATGTGGAAGTATTTATCCGGATATGATATGCACAGGAAATTGCTAATAACGGAGATATTTCACAGCATACAGGGGGAAGGGCTTTACATGGGCATTCCCATGCTATTCATAAGAACAAACAGGTGCAACCTGAGGTGCAAATGGTGCGATTCCACCTACACCTTCACTGGCGGAGAAGAAATACCGCTTCAGGAACTGGTTCGTACTGCCTCAGAGAGCTGGGAGGAGTGGGTATGCCTCACGGGAGGGGAGCCACTTCTCCAGAGGGAAGCTCCTGAATTTGTAAAAACAGTTACAGCAAGGGGAAAGAAAGTGCTCATTGAAACAAGTGGATCTCTTCCGGTTGATGAATACACAAAAATTGAGAATGCTGTCATAGATATGGATGTTAAGACCCCATCTTCGGGAGAAGAGAAAAGCCTAAGGCTGAGCAATCCGGAACACCTGAGAAAACCGGATTATGTGAAATTTGTAATAGCTGATGAAAATGATTATGCATTTGCAACGGATTTTATGTCGAAGCATAATTTGAGATGTGAAGCCGTTTTCCAGCCGGCCTGGGGGACGGATATCAGATGGCTGGCAGAGTCTGTGCTGAAACAGGGTCTCAGTGTAAGGGTACTCCCTCAGCTTCACAAGCTCATATGGGGAGAACGAAGAGGTGTATGAATGTCGTATGATACAATATATTCCGGCAGATTCTACTTTCAGGATGAGTTCAGGGAACTTGAGGTTGCTGTCAGTGACGGGGTTATTTCTCACATAGGAAAAGCAATAACTGGGGCACCGGTCACAAAGCTTGAAGGGGCAATAATTCCAGCAGGAACCGACATACATGTGCACTTCAGGGACCCCGGGGAAACAGACAAGGAAGATTTCAGCACCGGCAGCCTTTCAGCGGTATATGGTGGGACAACCACGGTTTATGATATGCCAAATAACCTTGTTCCTGTTTCTGACTATTCTGTTTTCCAGGACAAACTCTCATCCGTATCCTCCAGATCAAACTGCGATTTCGGCCTGTATTCACTTTACAACGGCAGGAACGCCGATCTGATAAGCCCAAGGAGCAGTGGCATAAAGATATTCCTTGGGGGAAGCACAAACTCCACTGCAGTTGATCAGATTTCTGACAGTGACCTCAAGGTCCTGGATTCCATGAATGTGCCCGTGGTGTTTCACGGGGAGGATGCAGCCTGCCTGAAGGCCAATTCTATCCCTGAGGAAAATTCACTGATGGATCATGACAGGGCCAGGCCTGAGCAGTGCGAGGTGACATCTGCAGAGTTAATATCCGGAATGCCGCTGAAGAAGAAGATCATGGCGCACATAAGCACTCCTGAAAGCCTTTCAAAGCTCAACGGCAGAGCCATGAAGGAGGTCACTCCCCACCACATACTTCTAAACAGTGAGATGGATCTGGGAAGCTGGGGTAAGGTTAATCCACCGCTGAGATCAAGGGATACACAGCGCAAGCTCATGGATAGCTATTTCAGGGGAAGTTTTGATATTCTATCCTCGGATCACGCACCTCACACAGAGCATGATAAGGAAGAGTTTTTTCAGGCTTCAGCAGGCATCATAGGGGTTGAGACCAGGATACCGCTCATGCTTGCCCTTGTTGCAAACAAGACCATCCCGCTCAGCCTGGTGCACAGAACCGCGATTGCCAATCCTGCGGCCGCAATGGGCATACGTAAAGGCATTATTCAGGTGGGTTATCTGGCAGACTTCATGGCTGTGAAATTCAGCGAAACCAGGAGGGTAAATCAGGATCGCCTCCACTCAAAGACCCCAATTTCACCCTTCAACGGTTTTCAGGCAGTGTTTCCGCACACCGTTGTTATGCGCGGCGATATCATTCTTGAGAACAATGAATTTGTTGGGGGCAGAAATGGCAGGTTTGTTGGAAACGTGACATCCTCTTACCCCTGAAGGGAGTGGGATTTCTCGCTCACAAATGTTAAAATGATTCCAGCGATGATAGAATCTCGGCTGACCCGTCCCCGTATCCTGACCGGGCAATGTAGTCCGCCCTCTTCTTCAGTTCCTCCTCCGCATTGGCAGGTACGGCTTTTCTTACGCCTTCAATGAACATTGGAATGTCGTTGAAATTATCCCCAATAACAAGGACTTCATCCGGCCTGAGGTCATACCTTTCCATGAGGTAATGCAATGCGAACCCTTTATTCTGACCCACATTCAGGATGTGCCATGAAAATCCGCTGTTGGTGATCTCCACATTATACCGTGCGGTCAGCTGCAATATTTCCTGTTCAACAGGGCCAACTGGTTCAAAACCCATGGAGCACAGGCGCCACTGGTTGGTCATTATGCCCTTCGCGAGGCGGCTTTTCTCCAGGTCCCGGAAGAATGCCCTGGGTCTGTCCATGCTGAAGAACTGGGTGATGTTATCGTCAATCATTGCCCCTCCATTCTCAGCGAATAATGGGGCTTTCATTCCAAGGTAGGTCCTGAACGTGTACATGACAGGAATTACGTTGCCGCTGACAAGACTTACAATGACGCCGGCGTCCTGCGCCTTCCTGATCTGTTCTGATGCAGATGAAGACAGTACACGCCTGCTGTCCGTTATGGTTCCATCGATGTCGCTAAGGACAAGCTTTATCATATAATTCTGTATCAATCCTCCATTAATAATGGTGCACAGAAAACCTGAGATAAACCTTCATTCCATTGCGGTGGAAAGGATAGACAACATGCACTGGCTTGCCCTGGCAACGGTGGGAAAAGACGTTGACCTTTCCAGGGAATACATAGCAATAATGGAAAGAATCTCATCCAG
>JAKAQT010000036.1 GCA_021819605.1 Thermoplasmata archaeon | reverse complement strand
TCCGATCTAAAGAGCCACTGCCCGTCCATGACCAGAGGAATTTGGGGGCAGCCGGAGAAATATCTGGAAACCTACTGGTCCCAGTTTGATGGCATATGGGTACAGGGGGACTGGGCAATGAGGGATCGCAACGGTTATTATTTCCTGTTCGGAAGATCAGACGACGTTATCAAAGTATCCGGAAAAAGGCTCGGTCCAAATGAGATTGAGAATGCGGTAATGGAGGTGCCCGGAGTCGTTGAATCTGCTGTCATAGGAGTGCCTGATGCCATGAAGGGTGAGGCTGTTGTCATATTCTACACAGGCGAGAACAGCGACGGAACCATGGATGCCATCAGGAAGAAAGTGGAGGAGAGCATGGGGAAGTCATTTCTTCCCAGGTTCACCATATGGCTTCCACAGCTTCCCAAGACCAGGAACGGCAAGATAGTGAGGAGAGTTGTGAAAAGGGCTTTCCTGGGCCAGGATCCGGGAGATGTGAGCAACCTTGAGGACACTGCCATAATGGATTACATAAAGGAGGTTGGCAGGATCAGGGACAGGCCCGATGACTTCGGGGGGATGTCGTGATGAAGGCTGGGGAATTTGAGGCCAGATTGCTGTCCGATGGCTATTTCACCCTTGATCCTGGGGCCTATTTCGGCATTGTGCCAAGACCAATATGGAGCAGGGCCTTCAGGGAAACACCAAGCGGGAGAGTGAAGCTGGCACTTAATGTCGTACTTCTCCAGGGTAAGGATTATTCAGCACTCATAGACAGCGGCATCGGTTTTCCAGAAAGCCAGAAGATGCGGACAATCTATGAAATAGAAAAGACCAGTGACATTGTATCGCAGATCAGGGACGTCATGAATCCGGATGAGATAAGGTTCATCATACATTCCCACCTGCACTTTGACCACAGTGGACACAGCCTGGACGGGATGCCTGGAAAACGTATCTTCAGGAATGCCTCCCTTGTTGCCCAGGATCTTGAATTCAGGGCATACAGCAGGCCCAATGAGTTCACCAGAAGCAGCTACATCCGCAATACTGCGCAGATGAACAGGGCCAGCAGGATAAGGCTGGACGGATCGATGAGATTCAAGAACGACATCAGGGTCATCAGAACGGGGGGACACACCGCCGGACACCAGGTCATCATTGCCGGAAGCGGAACCAATCAAATTATGTATTTCGGAGACCTAATACCTTCGGCCTTTCACCTGAAGATCCCGTATATAACTGCCATTGACAGCTTCCCCATTGAAACGGTGAAGATGAAGAAGAAACTGATTGAAAGAGCCATCAGGGAAAAATGCGTATGTATCTTCAACCATGATCCGGAGACCCCAACCGGAATAATATCAGGGGACCTGCAGAATCCAAGGGTTGAGAAAGTATTCCTGGAATAAACTCAGATATTGAACTCCCCCCTCTCTGAGAGGATCATATCCATGGCAAGCTCCGCTATGTCTGTGGCGTACAGGCCAATCCTGACAATTTCCTCGGATGATGGCACAACGATAGCTACCATTTCACCTCCCTGAAGTGATCTGAGGATCTCATCCTTCCTTGCCGTTACCGAGACTTTCTTTCCTATAATTGGATCAAGAGCTTCAAATCTCTTGGCGTAAAAAGCATCAACTGCCTCATTGTACATCTGGCCTGATTCCTTAAGGAACTCCACTATTGATTCTGAGGCTTTCCCACTGTGTTCCGGCACAGTTTTCCAGAGCTTGCACAGGTTCACGGCATGATCCGCTATCCTTTCAAGTATACGGGAGAATATGAGATAAAAGACACTGTTCGCCTCGTCTGTTTCGCCGCTCTTCACCTCCCTGTAAACATAGAGCTGATATCTGTCCACATCATCATCACGGTTTATGACGCTGTCCAGCAGGGCAGCATCTGAACCGGAAATGCCGTTTATGGTGTCCTCTATCATTGTCTGTACATTGAGCGACATGCGCCTCACGGCATTGGGAAGAGGAAACGATTTGGAGTCAAGGACGTTCTGAAGTACCACGGATCTTGAGGATTCGTCGAATATCTCAACGCCCATCACCAGCCGGGAGAACCTGGATATCGCATCCACCATTCCGGTGTCCATGTATTTCGGGCTTTTTATGGTGAGAGTATCGAAACCAGCTATGTAAAGCGAGGTAAGAACACGCTGGAAATATTCCGGGTTTGGTTTTCCGGTAACTGTAAGTATTCGTGCATTTTCCTTGGGCCTTGCCTGGGAATGCGTTATGGTCAGAATTCCCTGAGAATCATCAATTATTACTTCACTGCCCTTGCTGATCCTGGCTTCCTTAACCCATTTTGAAGGAAGTGATATTATGAAAGTTGAACCTCCTGTGAGCTGGACTCTTCTGGTATATGTTGTCATCTATTTAGAAACACACATACATATATATTGTTTTGGAAAGTTTCATTATTATTTATACAAATGAAAATATATCTATATCCGCGGCCGCAAAGATCAGAATATGCGCCTTTTTATTGCCCCATTGATCTTCTGCTTCAGGTCGTCGTCGATGTTCTCTATTCCATGATCTTTTTTTGCATGGTCCACGATCTCCGGTATCAGGTCTTCCGCCTTCTTTGATGACACTTCATACTGGCAGTCCATGCCTATATCCCTGCATCTGAATCGATAACTTGCCATTTCAATCGCCTTTAACATTCCATTAAGGCGATATTAATGTTTCCCGTGATCAGATGCAAGGATGATTTCGTATCTCTATTCCTGTATTTCGTAGCATTGTTTAAAAAATATGCGGAGAGCTGCCTCCCACCTTTATGACCAGGCCATGTCGTCTGCCGGGGTCATGACTGGGGCGGAGGCTGATTTCTCCTCTGCTGGCTGTATCTCATGCTGTTTCCTATGCTGCGGCCTATGAATACGCCAACTGCGAATATGAGCTCAAAGTATATGAGATAGGTGAGCAGATATGTGGGCACAAAACCCTCGAAGAGATCTATCTCCGGGTCATGCACAGGCCCTCCCATGGGGCCACTGTAAACAACTGTGCCATTTGTTTCCGTGTAACTTACGTTATATTTGTAAATCCCTGAGGGAAGATCTGTGGTGTTGTAATAATACCTGTAGGTTGTTATGCCTGAGGAATTAGTGACTGAAGCAGCCAGTATATGATTGGCAGTATAGCCAGAAGTTGCAATGTGAAGCACCACGCTTGACAGATTGACTTGTGTTGATGAGTTCTGGGTTATTGTAATGGCATAGTGGAAATCATTGGCAACGGAACCATAAGGGGTCACGTTTCCTATAACCTGGATCCCATTTGGAAACGTGGTCTCAAATGTTGGATGTGATGAATATTCTATGCCGGCAACGATGGCAGAAGAAAGCATTGCAGCTATGATGAACACCACAACGCTTCCCAGGAACCTGGGTTTAAGCTTGTAGAGCTTGGTGAAATGAAAGCTGAAGAATGTGACAACGGGAACAAGAAATATGATCTCGCCGTAAACATACACTGACAGGACAACGATTATTGCGGATGCCAGGACTGCTATGCCGAGGCCCGTGAACCTATTGTTCTTTTCAAGCCAATTTCTGATTTCAGACAATAGAACAGTAAAGGTACCTTACTATATTGATTTATCCGATATTGGCTGGCCATCCATGCCTGCAGGATAACAGGCATATGGTGTAATAGTTCACAGCTGTATTGCTATCCTGCCCTGCAGGGAGGCGGCAGTATGTGCCTGAAATTGAGTCCAATTGATCTGTTGAATCCATTGGCACATAGCATCCTATTGAGAAAGCTGTCATTACCTTGCTGAAGCAGGGGCAGGGAGCCAAAGGCCTGGACATCACTGCAAACATTGCGGGAGATGGGCCCGCTATCGCTCCCTCTTTTAGGAGAGACGGCTTTGTGACGGAAACCATAGCTGCCATTTTTCCATGCGATTGCCATGAGCAACGCTCAGTTGCTGATTATTCTTATGGGTAATTCAACCTTAGTGAATTTTAATAAACCGGTAATAATCTCTCCCCGTCATGTTGCCGTCCATTGAGGAACTCAGGAAGATGCGTAAGAACCTTGGGATCAGCCAGAAGGAGCTTGCCAGGATAAGTGGCGTGAGCCAGTCATATATTGCAAGGCTTGAAAAGGGAAGCATAAACCCCACCTATGACAAGGTCAGGAAAATTTTTGACTACCTTAACAGGACAGGGCAGAAGGCAACTACCATTGACATAACTGCCGAGAAGATAATGACGGCACCGGTGATAACGTGCTCTCCCACCGATTCAATAATAACTGCACTGAATGTCATGAGAGAGAAGGGCTTTTCACAGCTTCCTGTTGCAACACTTGACAGGAAGGTTGTTGGAACAGTGTCAGAATCAGACATCAATGATCTCCTGCTGAAGGGCAATACCATAGATTCCCTGAAAACACTGGTTGTCAGGAAGGTTATGGGCCCTACGCTCCCGCAGCTTGATCGCTCATCGCCCATATCCATGATCTACCCGCTGCTGAAGTTTTCAAGCGCAGTGCTCATAATGGAAAACGGTGAACTGAAAGGTATTGTTACAAAGGCGGATATTCTTAAGGCCGTTGAGGAATATGCCTGAGATAGTCACAATAATTCTTGACATAGTATACGCCTTCATCCTGTTTATTCCGGCATTTGTGGCCAATCCTGCTGCAGTGATCACCGGAGGGCACTACCCAATGGATGCCGGGAAGAACTTTCTTGACGGGAAGCGAATCCTTGGTGACGGGAAGACCTGGACTGGATACTTCGGTGGATCATTTGCCGGAGTGCTCATTGGCTTCATACTTGCCGGCATTTTCTACATATCTGGCTTCGCTGGATCTCTGCCCTACGGAAGGACATTCATTGAGATTCTCGTGGTACTTCTTGCAATGTCCTTTGGATCGCTCACGGGTGATGTTGCCGGATCATTCATAAAAAGGAGGATTGGCATACAGAGAGGCGGCAAGGGTGCTCTCCTGGACCAGTGGCCCTTCGTGCTGGTCTCTTTCCTCTTTCTGTTCATATTTGCCAGGCCGTTCTTCATGAGCTACTACGGGAACATAATAGGCGCTGTGGCAATACTGGTCATAACCCCGCCATTACACAGGGGAGTGAACATAATAGGCTTTGCAATGAAAAAGAAGGATGTCCCATGGTAGATGAAGTGAAGATGGTTATAGCCGTCAGGAAGGATCTTGACCTTGGTAAGGGGAAGATAGCAGCACAGGTGGCACATGCTGCAGTTGCCTGCGCCCTGAAGGCCGAGAAGAAGGAGAAGAAGATTTTCAGGAAGTGGATGGAGGGGGGGCAGAAGAAGATCGTTGTGAGGCTTGCCAACCAGCAGGAGCTTCTTGAGCTGAAATCCAGGGCAGATTCAGAAGGCATAATAACCGAGGCCATATTCGACGCAGGCCACACCCAGGTTGACCCTGGGACCCTGACATGCGTGGGCATAGGACCCGCTGAGTCCAGCGCCCTTGACCCCATAACCGGGTCTTTCAAGCTGCTGTGACATTTCACAGCAAGGAAAGTGCACTGTCAATATCATCAATCAGGTCCTGTGAATCCTCTATGCCGCATGAAAACCTCACCAGCCCGTCTTCAATTCCCATGGCTTTCCTTTCATCAGGCGGGATTGAGGAATGGCTTGTCTCCACCGGAAGCGTTACAAGGCTCTCGACGCCTCCAAGGCTTGCTGCCACTGCCGGTACCTTCAGTGAAGCCATGAATTTCCTTGCACCGCTCAAGCCTCCTGCTACCTCGAATGATACCATTCCGCCATATCCCCTGAGCACTTTCCTGGCTATTTCATGGTAGGGTGATTCCTTAAGCCCTGGATAATGCACGCGGACGACCTTTCTGTGCTGGCTCAGGAACCGTGCAAGATCCATTGCCACCCGATTCTGCTTTTCAACCCTGAGTCCTATGGTCTTCATCCCTCTGGCTGCGAGGTAAGACTGAAGGGGGTCAGGCACGGGGCCGGTAGTTCTCCTCACTGCCTGTATCCTGTCAAATATATCCCTGTTATTCATACCGGCCAGCCCCAGAGTAACATCGCTGTGCCCAGAGATGTACTTGGTTCCGCTGTGCAGAACCACCGATGCCCCAAATGCAGATGGGTTCTGGTTGTACGGAGAGGCAAATGTTGCATCCACAAGGAGCGGAATGCCGTTCTCCCTGCAGAAGCTGCCTGTTCTCTCCAGATCAGCAACCTTCAGTGTGGGGTTTATTATGGATTCCAGGTACAGCAATGCGTAACCTCTGGGATTGAATGAAAGAGAGTTGGCCTGATCCAGACTTATGAAATCACATCCTATTCCAAACCTCTGAAGATATGATGAGAAGAAAGAATGCGTCTGGCCGTACAGTTCATTTATGGAAAGTATCCTGTCACCTCTGCTGCACAGGCCGAATACTGCAGAGCTGATGGCTGCCATTCCCGATGAGAAGGCGATGCCATATTTCACGCTGTCCAGTGATGCATACTTTGATTCCAGCGACTGTGTTGTGGGATTGCCCCATCTTGTGTACAGGAACGGTTCCCCCCTGCTGGTGTCCACATACGGGTCTGCGCTCCTGTTCGGCGACATGAATGTTGCTGTCTCGAATACTGGAGTGACAACATTTCCAAAACGCTCGTCCATAATCTCCCCGGCATGCACTGCCCTTGTGTTGAAACCATCCCCGTGATCCATGGTTTGGTTATGCCTGCCCATTCTTAAGGCATGCTGTTAAAGCCGTCACAGCTTTGTCTCATAGCTTGCCGGTTTCCTTTCGGACCTCATGATCATGCCAACCCTGGATACCAGAAATGACATTGAAATGCCTATGACAAGGATTGGCAGCCACACAAGCAGGGGATCAGATGAGAACCTGGAGAGCAGGCCGGTGCCCAGGACAGGTGCCATTGGGGCAATAAGGCCCAGAAGCAGCTGGAATGCACCGAAATACTGGCCCCTTTTCTCCGCAGGCGATATCTTTCCAATCAGGCTGTATGTGACAGGGGACATCACGTTTTCACCAATGGTGAGAAAAACAACGTCAGCTATAAGGAATGGGAAACCTGAAAAGAATGCCAGGACAAAGAAGCCCACTGAATATATGGCACCACCCAGGGCGATCCTGTTGAAATCCCTCATCCTTGCCAGCACCCAGTTCACAGGCATCTGAAGGAACACCACTGCCAGGCCGTTCACCGAATAGAGTATGCCGATCATGTAGTTTGGCACCCTGTCTATGTTGGTCCAGAATAGAGTCAGGGTTGTGCCCCACTGTCCGGCCACGAACCACATGGACGCCACCAGGAGGCTCAGAATCACAAACTTGGTGTCCCTCCATGGAAATTCGAAGTTCCCTGTCCTGACCGAGAAATCTGTCTTGGTCTCCGACACATAACGGATGTAGAGAAGCCACTCCCCGGCAGTGAGCACAGCTGGGAAAAGGAAAACATAGAAATAGCTGATCTGTGACAGGAAACCACCCAGGGCAGGACCGACCGAGAACCCGAGGTTTCCCGCAATCCTGACCATGCTGAAGGCATCCGTCCTTTGCTTCTCGTCGGTGGTATCGGTTATGACAACATTATCCAGTATCCCCTGAATGCTTGTGAACGGTTCAACAAGGAGGAATGCTGAATATATGAAATACAGCGATGAATGGAAGTAAATGGAGAATGCCATGAAAAGAAGAAGTGCCATAATTATGGGGGGAAGCCACACTGCTGCCATTCTTCTTCCCAGCCGGTCTATGAGATTCCCACCGTAGATTGAGAAAGGAAGGCTGAGAAGTGCTGTACCGAAAAAAAGCAAGCCGATCTGGATGTATGGAACGTGACGTATAACTGACAAGTATACTGGAATGAAGATCCAGGACTGGGATCGCCCAAGAATCCTGATGAGCTGGGCCATGGATATTGCAGAGACATGCCTGTTGCTCAACAGCGCCCCGCCTGGAATCTTTAAGCGCATACGATTATTTCCGGACTCTGCTGCCATATTCAGCGTGCATATATGTTTTGTTGCAGCGTACAATCATTACTTCAATATAGATCAAACAGTTCACTCTGTGAATGTTTGTAGCTCTTGAAGGCATTGACGGCTCAGGCAAGACAACAGTATCGTCAAGGCTCAGGGATAAGCTGGAAAGTGATGGCATAAGGGTTTTCCTCACCCATGAACCCACCTTCAGCGTTGACAGTATTTCCGGGAAGCTTGTGTCTCAGAGAGATGCAGAAAGCGCCCTGAAGCTATTCTTCATGTTCACTGAGGACAGGTACAGGCACCAGGCCGAGATATCTGAGAAACTTGATCAGGGGTACCTTGTGCTGTGCGACAGGTATCTCTACTCATCCTTTGCCTATCAGGGACCCCTTCTTGAAGGAATTTTCGGCGCTCCGGAAAGGGTTGTGGCATGGATGTCAGGTGTTTCAGAAATCATAAAGGTACGGCCAGACCTCAATATTTATCTTGACATTAGTGCAGATACAGCAATAAAGAGGATATGGAACCGGCGCAGCATAACAGGCTTCGAAGATCTCCAGTATCTTGACAGGGTCAGGTCTTATTATACCGGCGTGCTGAGGAATAACCTCATGACCATTAACGGCGAAGACCAGCTGGACAGGGTAGTTAACGAAATATACAGCATCATCAGGCCGTAGTCACAATGACCTCATCTGAAAGGATAAGCAGGGTGTGCTCAGCCTGGGAAATGAAAGACCCCTTGTGCTCCCTGAGAACCGCAAACTCACTCACTTCCTTTGCTTTCATCATCTTGTGAAGATAGTCTGAGTAGTCCGGCATTATCTTCGCCACCCATCTTTCAGCGAATGGTACTGTGTTGAAATTCTGGTACAGTGGTTCATCCTTCCTGACCTTCGTTCCGCTGAGTATGTATATGTGCCCGCCCGGGCCGTTGTGTATCATGCCTATGCCTGTGCTGGCAAATGGCTCAATTGCAATTGCCATATCCGCATGGAATGTCTCGCCATTTCCGTCATCATAATTTGGGATGAATATCTCCGAGTGGAGATCGTATCTGTTGAGGCCGTGCCCGCCTAGATTCCTTATGGGTTTGAAACCGTGTGACGTGATTACCTTTCCGATTTCCTGTCCTATGGACCTGATCTGGGCTCCCGGTCTGACCTTCTTTATTGCTGCATTGAGTGCCTCACGGGTTGCGTCAATGAGATCGCTGTGCTGGCCGGATTCACCCACTTCCACAGTGGCGGCATTATCTGAGAGGTAACCGTCGACCGATGCCCCCACATCTATCTTCACAACATCGCCGGTGGCAAATTTCCTTTTGTCGCCCACATATGGGGAATAATGTGCGGCCTCGTTGTTTATGGAGAGGTTCACTGGAAATGACGGAACCGTTCCCTGTTCCCTGATGAAGCCTTCAATTTTTTCTGCAACATCCAGAAGCAGAGCACCGGGTGTTGCCAGGCTCTTTCCAAGCTCCAGCGCATCCCTGCCTATGACACCTGCTTCAAGATATTTTTTCTTAACTTCAGGATTCAGCTATATCACTCACACTCAATATTCCAACATTCGTAATTAATCTGATTGCTTTCTTGAAAAATAGAGCGAACACGTTTTAGTTTGAAATTGCTTCTCTTCTTTCCTGTCCATATCTCTTGGTAATTTTACCTGACTAATAATATAGGTAAACATATGTGTACAGTCATGTTTAAATCTATATTTATCATGTTTCTAAACTTTCGACGGAAGCAGCATTATGCGAATTTATCAACGAGTGTTGATAATGTTTACAACATATAACAAATGATTAAAATATTTTCTGCCGCATATTGTATAAGCCTGATGCGGTGATATAAATGGAAATAGATTTCCCCGATAGCCGGAAGATCTCAGAAACCATACTTTTTCTGAGTGACTGTTGGGATGTAAATAGCAAGTATGTACATGTTGATGTGACAGGATTCCCGATTAGGTTTGACAACCTTCTAAAGCACAGAATTAACGGGACAAAGATAGCAGTACTTGAAGTCCGCGGAAGCACCAGCAGTAAGCAGAACCAGATATCCGCCATTGGCCTTATGTCGAGATCGCTAGTGGGGATTGACCATATTGTAACACTGTCCGGCAGATTAAATACCAGGGAGAGAAAGATGCTGTCGGACCTATCGCTGCCTCATTTCAGAAAGATCGGGATTCAGGATAAATATGGAAGCATCACGTGGCTGGGACAGAAATCAAGGAACACAAAGATGGCCAGGAGGGATAGAACTAAACTTATAAAGGAAATAATTCTGATGACACAGGATCACGAATGCAGAGTGACAGAGCTCGTTTACAATTGCAACCTAAATTATGCTAAGGCCATGGAGATACTTGATGAGCTGATAAAGAAGAACTACATCGCAATATTGTATGAAGATGGCCACAGGAAATTCAGGGCTACAAAGGATGGTCGTGAGTACTTAAAGAGAATGCAGTCAACGGAGTATTGAGATCGGGTTATAACATTCTAAAATGGTGGTCGTATGTCTGATCTTGTAATTTTGTTTGCTATCCCATTAGTTATAATTGTTGTTTCCGTAATATCGGCATACATTATCAAGCGTAGTGTGAAGAATGTACTTGACGGCCTTAAATCAGAACTTGAAAGCGTGAGTGCCTTAAATGAGGCTGTTTTCGCAAGGGAGCTTCTGAGATTCTTTGCAGACAGCGATGCAAGCCATGCAGCAATGGGTTTGATTGCAGAAGCTAATGAAACAGGAACAATCGATTCCGGTGTCTCAGAAATGACTTTCGTTGCAAAGAATGATGTTGAGAAGCTCTACAAAGCTATGCAGTCATCTCTTGAACCCAGAGTTGAGTATTCAAAATTAGGCTATATATCATCCTTTTTTCCTAGAGTAATAATCATCTATGGTACTGTCCTGTCATTGGCTACTTTCATAATTTACACACTGGAGCTTGGTTTCCTTGATACTAAATTTTTGGCCGTATCCTATGGAATAATTCTGGGCTCC
Organism: Thermoplasmata archaeon; assembly: GCA_021819605.1. GTDB lineage: Archaea > Thermoplasmatota > Thermoplasmata > Thermoplasmatales > Thermoplasmataceae > UBA509. The sequence goes on along the minus strand of JAKAQT010000036.1, from coordinate 1,324 downwards.
TCGGGTCTTTTCAGTGTACTTATTGCCTTCCTCGTAGCCGATTTTATCAGACATGCTGACAGAATTACCATAGCAAGGGCGTGGGGGGATTTATATTATCGACGATTGTGAGGGGCTCTTGCTGGAAGAAGTGTATCTTAAGCCAATGAAAGGTTATTATGTAATTTTATGGATGTTGAGCAAATGGGCGTAAAGAAGTACGTTGAAGTAGCTATTGTAGCTGCTATACTGATTTTTATTGTTTCTGTTACAGTTTACTCTGGTGAAATCCCGCCTGTCAGTACAATCGCCTCGGAAAGCATGACACATTCAGATTACTGGACATACGGAACAATGAATGTTGGTGACATAGTTTTTGTCAAGAAAGTCGATAGCGTTCCGGGAAGCATAGTTACCTACGTTGTTGGCCGGGAAACAAATTATTCAACGTATGGCGAATTTGGAAACGTAATTCTCTACAAAAATCCTTCTGGAACAACAATTATTCATAGAGCAATGTTTTACCTCACTTGGAACAACTCATACCCAGTTATCCAGGGATATCATAACCAGAGCTGGATCAGTCTCACCAGGAGCTATGTGGTAATTTATGACGTTGGCTTTTCTCACAGAAATCTCGTAGTGTATCTTTCTGGTATGGTAAATGAATCAGGATTTATCACTGTTGGTGATTTTAATCTCGCCTACAGAGGAATTTATAATTCCACACTGAATGCATACGAAGCTGCTGACCAGAATGTGGGGATTACAAATGCCCCCGTGAGTTCAGTAAACATTGTTGGAGTTGCATTCTGGGACATACCGTGGTTTGGTCTTATTAAGTTGAATATACTGAAAGCTTACGGGCAATGGCCGTATTCAAATGAGGTTGCAAAGAACTCTTATTATTACTTGTATACCAGCATTGCAGTCATACTTCTGTTGGCATTTTTCCCTTACGGAAAAATTTCAAGAAGAAAAAGAAGCAAGAAAAGGGTGATTTGATATCATAGAAGAGTAAAGCCTATTTTACCACACCTACTAATTATTTTCTCAAGTGTCTCCTTCCCATAAATATGCCCTACAGATTTCTCTAACAGTTATCTGAACAAGAACACTGCTAGGGTTGCCAGCTGTATTAAATGCGGTAGCACCATGCGAACATATAAAATGGCACAATGATAAGTATATGAGAATATTCAGAAGCGCTTTTGATAAGCAATACTGAATTGAAATGTGGAGGAAATGTATGATCTTCAAATTGGATGATGATGGCGTTGTGAGAGAGATACAAAATCTCCACCACTTTGCATTGTATGGACATCTTTTGATCTAAGGATGCTCA
>JAKAQT010000146.1 GCA_021819605.1 Thermoplasmata archaeon | reverse complement strand
CTTCACAACCCTGATGTCAACATTGTCCCTTGATTTCCTGCTCAGCTGGCTCATGATCTCTCCTGCCATCCCTGCCGGAACCTCCAGCAGCCCGATCCATGATCCGTCCTTGCCCCATTCCTCCCTCACGAGATAACCGGTTCTGGCTATATCTCCATATACTTTTCCATAGGCATCCCCTGTAAGTTTCACTGCGAGCTTTGTTTTTTCCATCCTTATGGGAAGGATTGGCTTTATTGCCTTAAGCACAGCCTGAAGCTGCTCTCCTGCACTCTTGAATGGATCAATATGTATCTTTGCGTCATCGATGGCCTGGGAAATACGTGCAGGAGGATGAGGGGCATTTGTCTGCGGGTTTATGGATTCTCTTGAAATCATGTCAATAATCTGCTTCCGCCTTCTCTCTAGCATTTCATGCCGCTGTTCCGTGGTAAGCTGGATCTGCCCCTTTTTTATGATTTCAATGGCAATCTGAGCAACATCGGTAGTCTTGAAAACTTCTTTTATTGATTCTTCCCCGGCTTTCTCGCCTTTTCTGGCATCTTTGTATATTTCATCCAGGGCGAGATCGTTTTCGACATCGATCTTTCCTTCCTTGATCCTGTCAGTTGCGTCTGGATCAACAAATATCTCGAACTTATGGCCATGAGATTCGTATCTGGCCACTATAGCGTCCTCCACTCTGACCATGTTCGCAGATAAGTTGAATGGATAAAAAAATATTTATTGGGCTTTACGCCTTTTGCATCAGTTTTTCAACTTCTTCCTTCTGGTATACGTGGAACTTGCTACCGACGTTTATTGTGGCTACCTCGGGATGCCTGAACTCCGCGCTGTCCTCATTTGATGTCTTCAGTGCCTTGATTGCCAGAATAACTGCATCGTTTTCAGACAGGTCTTCCTTGTATTCTTTTTCAAGGAAAGCTGTAACCTGGTCCCTGAGTGCCCCTATTGTGACTGCCTTGTACTCATTTATGGTTCCTGCAGGATCGCAGTCAAAGAGCCTTGGACCCATGCTGTCCGTACCGGCAAAAATCATTGCCACACCATATGGCCTTACTCCACCGTATTGCGTGTACTGCTGCATCTGGTCTGCCACCTTCTTTACAAGGTTCTCTATGTTAACAAGTGAGCCGTAGGTTATTTTCTCTTGCTGTGCCGCAACCCTGGCGAAATCCACAAGGACTCTGGCGTCGGCTACGAGTCCCGATGTCACGGTTGCCACGTAATCATCAATGGGCTGGATTTTCTCCATGGAATTCTGCTCCACCAGCCTGCTGCGGATCTTCTTGTCGGAAATCAGTGCAACTCCGTCCTTGTAACGGATTCCAATTGCCGTTGAACCTTTCTTTACTGCTTCCCTTGCGTATTCAACCTGAAAAAGTCTACCATCTGGTGAGAAAACTGTGATCGCTCTGTCATATGCCATTTGGCCCTGCTGCATCTATGTCACCTTTTCGACCAATAGACTACACCAATTATTAAGGTTTCGTAGCGTGCGCAATTATACTATTCTAGAAATATTTAATCGCCAGATGCATATTATGTGGTATTATGAATGCGACAGAACTTTCCCGTCAGGGGTACATCATAATGGATGACCACATGCACCTGAGGGAGGATGGGAGGTTCACTGATGCCGTTGATATGTTTGTTTCCGCAGGAGGGAACTGCATAAATCTCGTTAATGTTCCCCGTGACGATTTTCCTGTGGACCATTATTATGAGAGCCTGTATGCCAACACGATTTCCATCGGTGACACAGTGCGGAATAAGTATGGTATTGCAGTTCTGGTTACCCTGGGACCATATCCACTTGATTATTTCAGGTTCATGAAAGCGGGATATGATCCGGTTTCTGAAATGAAAAAGGGAATTGACCTTGCCATAAAGCTTGCAAACGAAGGGCAATGCAACGCTCTTGGTGAAGTTGGCAGGCCACATTTCCCAGTGGAGGATTCGGTGGAATCTGAAGCCAATGAGATACTCGAATATGGTATGGAACTTTGCAGAGACGCGTCAATCCCCATAATGCTCCACACGGAGGATCTGTCGGAAGATGCATACTCAAAGCTTGTGGAAATGGCGAGAAAATCTGGATTGCGCCCCGAAATGGTGGTGAAACATCATGCACTTCCGCAGGATCTTGCCATAGACGTTCCTGTGCGGAAATCAATTCTTGCTTCAAAATCAAATGTCAGGAAGGCTCTTGCCATTTCGGATGATTTTCTACTGGAAACTGACTATGTGGATGATCCGGGATCTTGGAAGGTCATCCCCCCTGACAGTGTTCCAAGGAGAGTATCCATGATACTCCAGGAATTCGAAGACTGGGAATCTTTTGCCAGCAGATGCTGTATGGAACTTCCCACTGAAATTTACGGGAATGAAAGTTTCAAGGCAATATTATAGCACTCAATCTGTTGGAAAGGCTGGAAGATACAGGGCTCATTTTAGGGAAACTTTGAAGGCTCTTGCTGCCGAATCACTGGTGCGTGGAGTTGGGAT
>JAKAQT010000145.1 GCA_021819605.1 Thermoplasmata archaeon | reverse complement strand
ACGGTGGCGCAATACTTTCCGGCTTCGCAATCAGCATAGTCCTCTATTCAGCCACCATAACGAAGAGTCTCTTCGCATCCTGGACGCTCTGGTTCTTCATAGCGGAAGCAATTATGCTTGTGGGACTGCTGCTTTCAAAGGAAACCTACAGGCATGGCAATCCTGACATGATAAATGCATAACATTCGACGTGCAATAAGTGAATCCGTGGCAGTTGATCCATGGTGTCATTTTTGAATGACTGCCACGCCATAGGAGTCCATCAGGAGATCACCAGCGTCACTTGTGCAGTTTCTGCTAAACAGAATCCTGCCATTCACGCCAGGAATGGTTGTCGGCTTCTCAGAAAGATTGAAAGCACACTGTACATCTCCTACGGGCGTCTCCGCATATGTAGCAGAGACCAGCGATCCATGGATTCTCACCACCGGCCTGATTCCGCTTCCAAGATTCATGCTCTTCCTGATGGAAATCAGTTTCCTGTACTCCCCAAATATTTTCTGCCCCCTGCTGGAATGAAGTTCGCCCCAGGGTATTTTTGATTCCATAAACGCACGTGGATCGGAGGGCGCAATATGTTCCTGGGCCCAGTTCAGGTAGCTGAATTCATCCTTGCGACCCCTGTCCACAGCACTGGCAAATGATGGGTCAGGTGTGTCAATGAAGAACCAGAATGGGGATATCGTTCCAAGTTCCTCACCCATGAACAGCATCGGGATATAAGGTGAAAGTATGGCGGTCGCAACCATGGCCATGGAAGCGTCCAGACCAGCATAAGAGGTGGGCCTCTGGGACCCCGGCCTGTTTCCCACCTGGTCATGGTTCTGTGCAAAGACAATCAGCTGGTCATTCCTGTACCTTCTGTCCCTGTATCCTCTGTTCCTGTGGAGAAAACCTGAATATTCTCCTGAATAAACAAAACCATGACGAAATGCCTCTACCACCTGCTCCGGTTCGCCATAATCTGAATAATATCCCTGCTTTTCGCCTGTGGCAAGTGCATGCACGGAGTGGTGAAAATCATCACACCACAGTGCATCAAGGCCATATCCGCCCATTTCTAACCCCTGTATTACACGGGGATTGTTCATGTCGCTCTCCCCTATTATCACGGGCCTCTTCCCGGTGCCGGCAAAATGCTTCTTTACGGTCTGAGTAAGCTCAGAAAGGAAATGAGTGGGTGAATTGTCCACAATTCCGTGGATTGCGTCAAGCCTCAGGCCGTCTAAGCCGTATACGTCAAGCCAGTAGATGGCATTCTGTATGAAGAAGGCACGGACATAGCCAGACCATTCACCGTCAAAGTTCAGTGCTTTGCCCCATGGCGTCATGTATCTGCCTGAGAAGAATGGCCCAAATTCTGCAAAGATGTTGCCCCTGGGCCCAATGTGATTGTACACGACATCCAGTATTACAGATAATTTCATTGAGTGGGCTCTTTCTACCAGTTCTCTCAGGTCGTCAGGAGTGCCGTAAGTATTATGCACAGAGTAGGGAAATACCCCGTCATAACCCCAGTTCCAGCACCCCTCAAACTGCGATACCGGCATGAGTTCGATTGCACTCACACCAAGGTCTGCAAGGTGCCGGAGCCTTTCGCCCACGCCGGTAAACGTACCATCCGGAGAGAAGGTCCCGGTATGCAGTTCATATATCATTGCCGATGGCATGTGAATATTCACGAATTTCATGTCATTGCGAGGCGAAGGTGGAATCACCCTTGAAGGTCCGAAAACACCATCCGGCTGGAATCTTGAAGCGGGATCCGGAAGCGGTGCTCTGCCGTCAATGGAGATCATGTAGTCAACGGCTTGATCTTTCCAAGGCATGGGAGCTTCCCAGATGCCAAACTCATCCCTGGAAGCAATGAATCTTTGACCATCTGAAATGACCTCCAGATCGGCGGCGAAGGGTGCCCACGTTTTAAAAGTTATCTCTGATCCCTTTATTGAAGGCCCAATATCCATGTATGTCAGGCTGGGGAAATTCTTCTTCCATACACTCATATCAACTCGCTCTCCGCAGAATAACAGCTGGCACATCATCCATAACCTGTCCTGGCTTTAATTCCCCGGAAATGGTAAGGGTGCGATCCGAAAGGAGATCAATGTATTTTCCGGCAAAGCCGTCCGGAAGAATTATTTTTGTGTCTTCGAGCTTGCCGGGATCCAGCTTACCGGCTTCTGATGTAATCTGGGAGAACAGTCTGAGGGCCACAACTATGATGATTTCATTTCCATAGGTCATGCAGTACGGCATGACAGTTTCACTGTGATTCCCTGATACCTGAAGTGCTTCCATTTTCCCATTTCCAATGACATGGGAAATTTCTCTTCTGATAGTTGAAAGCACAGCCACCATCCCTGACTTAAGCGACGGGAAACCGTGTCCTTCCAGGGACTTCGAAGGTGTTGCAGCTATTTTTTCAAAGTTTTCAGCAAGCCTGTTAAAATTAACTTTTTCCCTGTTGTCAGGGTCTGTGAAATGGACGTTAATGAATTCTGTACCCTGGTAA
>JAKAQT010000144.1 GCA_021819605.1 Thermoplasmata archaeon | reverse complement strand
TTCCGATCTAAGAGAAATCCAGATATTACAGGGAGGCGGACTTCATTCTGTCCACTGAAAAGGCCAACCGTGAGGGATTTAAATTCACTGGCACAGATGAATGGATGGGTAAGGAGGTAGCAAATTACCGTAAACAACCTGATATTGAATGCAGTTCACAGGAATACGCAGATTCGCTTTTTCCATGAGCATATGATGAACTAGTTGTACCGGAAACAAAAGGCAGATTTCCGGATTTCATTTTAAATGCCAGATTTTCTTCCGGGTTCTTACAAATTCAGGCAAAAGCCATCCATATGGTAAATGATATTTATGAATCTGGATGGCTTTTCCCTGCGGATCAGTGTGAAGAGCAATGAATTATTCCGATCTCGGTATTGGTTACGGCTTCGGAAAGGATGCATTGCTGGGCGCTGCAATTAAGGCTGGATTGTCCGTTATTTTTTTCTGGAACTCCTTCTGTATCTGACCGGCAGGAATTTTCTCTACCATTTCTTTCAGGTATGACATGTCAGGGAATGAGATTGCATTCCAGAGGCAGGCAACTCCACAGTTGTTGCATCCAACCATACAGTTCTCGGGGAACATGACCACTGACTTGCTCTTCTCCAGATCATAACCGAATACGTTCCTTTTCTCGCCGCAGGTTACCACACAGAGACCGCATCCCGTACACTTGCTCTCGTCCACCGTTGGGTGCCAGTCTATATTCTTCCTTTCCATTCCATGCCATATTGCAAATGGGCTTGCTGCATTACTATTTGCCATTTATAACATCCTCCTCAAGATGAACCGAGTGCTCCGGGAATTTCTCAAGCCTTGCAGCAAGATCATCCTTCACCTTTGGAAATATCTTGAACTTGACCACTACGTTTCTGACAAATTTTTTCGGGTCCTCTGGAAATGTTATGGCATCTTCGTCACAGAGCTTTCCGCAGGTTGTGCATCCAATCACACATTTCCCGGGATTTGCCACGACGGGGCGTGACGCCTGAAGGTCCCACCGATATACGTCATTTCCACATGTAAGCAGGCACATCCCACATCCATCACATTTCTTGGCATCAACAATAGGGTACCATTCAACCAGACGCCTTTCAACGCCGTGCCAAGTTCCGTCGCCACTCATGTAATAATCATTCTTTATATCTATATATTAACATATGCTAATACATGAGGCGGGAAGTTTAAATTACGAAGGCATAGAGCTTTTCTGAATAGGGAATAACACCGGTTGATCATTTCGTGCCAGGGTTTCCTTCCGCAACAAGGCGGTTGAAGAGTGGCACGGAAACAGGGGCAAGATCCGGTCCGTTCTTCAGCCCCCTCAAAATCTTCACGGGCCTGTACATACTCTTGAATTCCTCCCTGACGGCCGTTCTCAATGGCCCGAATAGATCATTGCCGGCGTTTGCTATGCCTCCACCTATGATGAGAATTTCCGGGTCCAGTATATTGATTATGTTTACAATGCCAACTGCCAGGTAATAGATGGTCTCTTCCACTATGAGCTGGGAAAACATATCGCCCTTCCGCTTGAATTCGAAAACCTTCTTCGCATCTATCTCGGAAGGCTTAACCTTTGAAAAAAGCTCGGATTCCTTTACGGCAGTGATGTTTTCCGAAACACGTCTTGCTATTCCCCTGCCGCCTGCAATGGCTTCCAGACAGCCTCTCCGCCCACAGCCGCAGACCGGCCCGTTTGACATGACTACCATATGGCCAACTTCCAGTGCCATTCCGTGTGCACCACGGTAAAGCTGCCCGTTCAGGAATGCCCCGCCACCGATGCCAGTGCTCAGGGTCATGTAAACGAAGTTGTCGATGCCCCTGCCGTTGCCGAACATCCTTTCCGCTATTGTTGCTCCTGTGGCGTCATTTTCAAGATCTACCGGCACTCCAAATTCACTCTCAAGTGCTTCGCTTATTGGGAAATTTCTGAGGCCCAGAATATTTGGGGACGATAATACCATTCCCTTCTCCCTGTCCACCAGTCCCGCAAACACAACTCCTATGTTATCCGGCTGTTTTACACCCACCTCATCCAGAAGCTTCCAGCCCATGTTTATGAGATCTTCCTTGAGCCTGCCTCCACCCAGGTGCCTGACAGTCGGTTTCCTCAGCGACTTGATGATTCTGCCGTTTTCATCGCCGATCACTGCTGAAATTTTTGTCCCACCCACATCATAACCAAGAATAGTTCTGGGCATCCATACTTGATTTTCTTTCCAAATATAAAGAATGACATACGAGAACAAAATTCAGGGAGACACGAAAGACCGCAAAATAATCTGTGCCTGTGAAATTATTTATATTGTATCTGATGGAAGAACAATATCTGTATCGTGATATACTAAACGTTAATGTTTAAATATTATACAATGATGGTAGATTACATGCTATCAACACAGAAAAATGATCTGATTCCAGAAAAATGGTACAATGTTGTTCCCGATCTTCCGGAACAGCTCCCACCTCCACTTGACAATGAGAAAAACAAATCCTCAATAGAACTTCT
>JAKAQT010000143.1 GCA_021819605.1 Thermoplasmata archaeon | reverse complement strand
TTCCGATCTCCCCTTCCAATATGGTATTCAGTTGCATACTGCAGTGCCCTTGACTTGTTCAGCGATCTGCTCTCTGTCTGATATTCTTTCGGAACGACAATAAGATTGAAATTTGGCAGTGACCCGTACTTTTCAGCAATTGCATCCCGTGCCTCAGACCACTCCTCTGTGACCAGGTCGATGCGCCAGTTGTCAAGGTTTCTTGGAGCAAACTTTATGATTGAATCCACAACCCTTGACAGGGCCGGGATAACATCCTCATTGGCAATGGTTGGTATCTCGAAAATTACCAGGTTCGGTATTCTTCCCTTGAAATCAGACATCCTGAAGCTCCTGCTTCTCAGTGCCCCTATGAAGCTCATCATTATGATGGGCAGACCGAAGGACCACGAGAGGGTGGCGTAGATGGTGAACAGGTTCCAGGTATTGCTGACGTGAAGTATGACAAATGACAGCACAGTAAAGAATACGGCGGCCAGGAGCCAGAGACTCACGCCAAGCCTTGGGCCAAGTTGCTTTATTTCTCTGTCATTGTGGAACATTTGTCGTCTTCACATACAATTAATGAATATAATATTGATCACTGCCATGATAGTTTAGTTAGCGAAGTAAAATCACGAGGTATTCAAAACAGGTGGAGTTTCCATATCTGTGAACCACGGTACCGACTACAGACGTCAGAACTGTTCAGCAAAGTTATTATCCCGATAAATATCGTCACCTGACAGTAAATGGAACTGAATGAAATTCTGGCAAAATCACAGGAAGGAAAGATACTAATCATTGATGCAAGGGGCGGCAGCGATTACATGGCATCCCATATTCCGGGATCCGTGAGCGTTCCCTTCAGCCCGTACTCATGGGCAAGGGCAATCAGGAACTGGCTGAACGGCCAGTCACCGGATATTGTGCTGGTTGCTCCAAATGCAGAGACAGGTTCCCGGGGTGCGCAGGAGCTTACTTCTGTTGGCCTTAAGGTTGTTCACGTCATGCAGGATGGGCTGGAGAGCTGGAAATCATCTGGACATCCTGTGGCATCTGTTGAGGAGATCACTCCAGAAGACCTGAGTTCCAGACTGGACGAATATGTAATCCTTGATGTCAGGGAACCATTCGAGTGGAATATGGGCACAATAAGCAACAGCCTGAAGATACCCATGAATGAGGTGCCGGAGAAGCTTGGTGATCTTCAGAAGGACAGGAAATACGCTGTAATATGCGCCCACGGAAACAGGAGCGAGGTTGTATCTGTATATCTTGCAGATAACGGCTTCAAAGTTGCAAATGTCCTTGGTGGCATGCAGAGGTGGGTCGCCGAATCACTCCCCCTGGATGAAAGCTACTGAATTGCAATGATTACATTCTGGTAAGCTGGTTTCCCCGGATAATCTATATTAACCCTGAAGTATATGGTGTAGCGAAATGGAGAGAATCTCTCTGGCGGATATCAAATGGGATGAAGTCTCTGACGGCAAACTGGGAATTTTACAGAGCGTGGTAAACTCCATGGGCAGCGGCATGATCAAGTTCCTGAAGTTCAAGCCAGGCGCCATTTATCCAATGCATTATCACAGGGACAGGTTTGAGTGGGTATATGTTGTGGAAGGCACCATCGAAACGGAGATTGATGGTGGAAGGAAGACCATGAAGAAGGGGGATTTTCACTCTTTTCCAGTTATGGTCAAGCACTCCCTGGTGGCTGGAAGATCAGGAGCCACCGTCATAGTATGTGCCCTGCTCTGCAGAAGCGACACAAAGATGCCTGAAACAGGTGTCAGCTGACTGGAGTAAGCCATCTTCTGTATTCCGGAAGCCTGCCTGTGACAGCGTCAAAGTATGTTTTCTGCAGCCTTGAGGTTATGGTGCCCTTTTTCCCGTTGCCAACAGGAACTCCGTCCACATTTATAACTGGCGTGATCTCAGCGGCTGTTCCGCAGAAGAATACTTCGTCCGCAGTGTAGAGTTCTTCCCTGTGCACCTCTCTCTCCTCCGTCCTGATGCCCAGATTCCCGGCGATTTCAATGACTGAACTCCTGGTGATGCCAAGCAGGATGTCGGATTCCACACCTGGCGTGAGAAGATGTCCGTTCCTCACAATGAATATGTTCTCCCCCGGCCCTTCAGCAACATAGCCCCTTGAGGTGAGCAGTATGGCCTCATCAAAATCTGTGCCTTCCACATCCATGGAGGCTATGATGGAATTGAGGTAATTTCCGCTGGCCTTGGCCTGGACAGGTAGGATATCCGAATTTATGCGTCTCCATGAGGAAACGCGGCATTTCACACCCTGGGACAATTTGTCTCCGAAATACTGCCCGAATGGAACTGCAGCAACGGCAACGCTAACCTTCTTTCCCCTGGTTGACAGCGATATATCATCGCTGGCATAGTACGCAAATGGACGGATGTAGCATGCCTTAAGGGCATTTGCCCTGACAACTTCAATGATGGCTTCCTCAAGATCACTGGCAGACAAGCCCAGATTCATGTGGTAAACACGCGCCGTGTCAATGAACCTCCTTACATGATCACTGAGCCTGAAAATAGAAGCAACTCCAGAATT
>JAKAQT010000142.1 GCA_021819605.1 Thermoplasmata archaeon | reverse complement strand
AAAAAAATTCTACTGAAAAGTATGAATATAATTACAATAGGAATCATGATTATCATCGATATCTTCAGGGATGATAGCAATGTTTTACCGCCAAATCTTGTCATCAGGTAGGCGAATACGGGAAACGGAATACCTGCAAATATGCCCAGAAAACCTATGAAACCAGCATTGTAATGAAGTTTGTCTGCAAACAGCGGAAAAGAGAACGTGAGCGCGAAGAATCCCATTGAGAAGAATGCACTTGAAAGGGAAACAATGACCGGGTCTGAGAATCTTCTATCCACTCAACCCGATTGCAGAGCTAAAATAATCTTTTATAGTGTATATGTTAATGTTAAGATGTGACCAAGATTATTAGTGGAGACTGATAACAAAGTCCCTTCCCTCCCACCTTTCGGCTTCTGGCCAGAAAAATGTGAAATTAATTTCCTTGGATTTCATCATGTAATCCGGTACTTCAACTGTGTAGAAACTGTGGGCAATTGCTTCCGATCTGATGTCCACGGGATTGTCCCACCCATCCGTTCCTGCATGAAGACTGAATACATTGTGTGCCAGAATGATTATTCTGAAATCTCTGGAGGCTTCTGTTATCTTCCTGTTAAATCTCCAGATTTCAACCTTGGAAGGGTTCCCCTCATGCTTGCAGTATCTGTTGTAAACTGGATCTATTAGATCAAAGACCCTCTGATCCCGTACGGATCGCAGTAGCTTGATATACTCGGCATGCGCCCAAGCCAGCGGGCGTGCAGAGCCCGTATGCCTGCCATTGAAGAGATGTCTTTCTGGAATATCATCAGAATCCCAGACCTGTTCAGAAAGCATGGCGCATGTTGAAGAAAATTTTTCCATTGCAGTTATTCTCACCTTTGCATCCTTTCCGAGCGCGATCTCGTAATGCCCTCTTTCACCTGCAAGCAAAGGCCACGCACGCCCCTTTCCATGACCGGTGTACGGGAATCCATCTTCGGTCTCTCCATAACCGTCATGATTGTAGCGGTGCCATGTTTCTCCATATTTTGTCTTTACTTTAAGCACGGCATCTATGACCTTAACTGAATCAATAATTAGAGGGTCGTCCGCTTTCATGATTCCGTATCTTACGAGCTCAAGGAAACCGCCATCCACAATTTCAGAAGCCTTGAATTTATTGTTTTCGTCCGGAGCATGATTTGCTATAGTAAGTACAGCACTCTCCATTTCAGGAACCTTGTCAGACTCTTCTGGTGTAGATGGCAATATCCTGATGAAATGCCTCCTTATGCCCGGTACCAGAGTGCCGTTATTTGTTACCGTCCATTGTTCTAGATGGCTCCAGAGAAAATCCGCATAATCCAGGAAAAGATCCGATAGCTTGTTTTCTCCTCTTCCCAATGCGAATTCAGAAGCACAAACCATTGCGGCAATGTTTGATGCTAGAGTAGAGGGAGAATAGCCCGATGCCTCCTCCCATCTTTCCTGATCTGTAACAGGGGCATGTTTGACTATAAATGATGCGGCCTTCATGACCATCTCATGCGGGTCAAAAGCGCATTTGCCGGTTTTAGCTACCCTCCATGCCAGTATGATTGCAAAGGCAGTTTCATCAAGCTGGATCCCACGCCAGTATGGTTCTCCTGTCAACCAGAAATTCTGGGGAAACCCACCATCTTCCTGCTGTGAAGTTGCGAGAAATATCAGCGCGTTTTCAGCTATCCCCATATCCCCTGCAGCCATTGCAGCAGTAGAGCTGTGATACATATCCCTGACCCAGACAAGATGGTAGCCACCCTTGTTCTCATCACCTGCCATTTCTCCCCATGGAATAGACAGCGAGGCAATCAGAGCACCGGCATAGGTTTTATCCTCATGACTTACTAACACGTTATAAGAGGATTGGAAAAGATTTCCTTTATCGGTTGAGTATTTTCCAAGATCCAGAAGTTGCCTTCTTGACCTTTCCCACTGCTCGTTGAATCTTTCCATTTTTGTGCTGAATGGGGTTGAAGCAGCCTGCATAGCCTTCAGTATTGCGTTATTTCTGCTGTCACCAAAAGCAACTGCAATCGTAAAATCATACTGATCCTGTTGAGGTAGTTCTGCAGTGAGCGCTATGTTTCCGTCAGTTGCAGAAGTGAATTCATAATCCATGTTCAGGTTCCTGGAAATATCTGTCCATCCATCGCTGTAGGCAACGAAGCCGGCTGATCCTCTTGAGAAACCACATGAGGACTGGACTGCCATATGTATATCACCACGATAGGCGTAAGGGATGACAGATCCATTCACTTTCAGGATCTCACCGTTGTTGTGCATACCCTCGCTTCCAAGATGTGGTGCACACAGCAGGTATATTTTTAGTTCTTTTACTTTACCGGGCAGGATTTTATAATGGATCAGCACAGTGGATGAGTGTGGATCCGTAATAATCTCCTTTGTTATCGAATAAGATAAGTCACAAGGACCGGATTCGACCCTGTAACCCGCGCTGAAATCGTTAAGTCTGAATGTTTTGTTCTCAAGTTTCTTCTCCTCATGGAAAAAGGTCTTTCCGTCAGTGATCAGGATCTGTACGTCCCTTGTCTGTGGTGT
>JAKAQT010000035.1 GCA_021819605.1 Thermoplasmata archaeon | reverse complement strand
CTTTCTGAATCCCATCCCATACTTTCAAAAAATAATATTGTCATTGTGGAAGAAGACAGGTGCTCAATCTGCAGGTCAGTATTCAGTCGCATGGACGATTTCGTGAATCTGGCCATCAATGAATCATCCGGGTATGAATTCGGTACATTTCTGGCAGGAAGCGCGTTCCCCCGTGAGGTAACAGATGAAGAAGCCATCCTGCAGGGGTTTTTTGGAAACATAGGAGAATCCATAAAAAAGGAGTTCAACAGGGAGGTGGGCAAAGTCATCTCCGACCGCACAGGAAAGTCAGTGGACAAGATATCTCCGGATATTACGTTTCACTTTGACCTGGAGTACTACCAGGTTAAGCTGGAAATCAGAAGCCTCTACATATACGGCAATTATATCAAGAACAGGCGGGGCATCCCGCAGACGCGCTGGATACACCAGGACAACAATGGGGTTTCTGTTGAGCAGATTATCGGCGATGTTGTAATGAAACATTCACTCTGCACAAACTACTTCCTGCACGGCGCAGGGCGTGAGGACGTGGATGTCAGGATGCAGGGGAATGGCAGGGAATTTGTTCTGGAGGCTCAGAATCCCAGGAAGAGATCCATTGACCTCATGACGATCCGCGACGAAATTAACATGACGGGGGACATTGCCGTTGACAATCTCACTTTCACATCACGCGAAACTGTGGTGAAGATCAAGGGTGCAAATCATGACAAATCCTACAGGGTGACCATCACCGGAGACAATCCGCTGGATCCGCAGAAATTTGCGCAGGCGGTATCACGGCTATCTGGAAAAGATATTTATCAAAGGACACCATTAAGGGTATCCAGCAGAAGATCAGATCTGATCAGGAGAAGGAACATCAGGGAGATGGTTCTGGAGCAGATTTCCGGGAATTCGGCGGTTTGCGTGGTAAGGGCTGAAGCCGGCACTTACATTAAGGAACTAATTCACGGTGATGAGGGGCGCACAAATCCAAGCCTATCCGGTGAATATGGATCTCCATTGAAGGTTCAGTCTCTGGACGTGATCTGGATATACAGGTAAGGTGAATTAATGGTTAAAATGTCGCATGGCTCTAGAGCGGGCTCCAGAAGCAAAATGACAAAAAGATACAATGAAAGAGGACTTCCTGCGGTAACGCGTTTCCTTCAGGAGTTCAAGGAAGGGGATCTTGCAGCTATAAATATTGAGCCCTCCATCCATGCAGGGATGCCTTATCATGGTTTTCAAGGCCTTACTGGCAGGATCACTGGAAAGCAGGGCGGATGCTACCTGGTTACGGTGAAGATTGGCGGAGTTCACAAGCAGATACTGGCTGGTCCCGTCCATCTCAAGAGAATTAGTGGGAACTAAATGAAAAGCAAGTACGTACCAGTTTCCGAGGCATATGACATACTCTCAAAAACCAGGGAACACACTCCGCCTGAAGCGGACAACCTGGCATACTGCGAGGCATTCCTGAAAGTGAAGGCCAAGGATGCCCAGAAGGATATTTCAGAGCTCATGAAAACCTATAAGCTTTCAGAGAAGGTAGCAGTAAAGCTTGTTGACCTCCGCCCGAAGACCAAGGAGGAGGCAGTGAGCATACTTTCCGGCTACAGCGTTATTTTACCTGAGCAAGACTTAAATAACCTCATTAGCTATTTCAGTGACGATTAAACTGGAGGTTATTATTTTTGGAAGAATACGCCTATGTCATAGATTACCTGCCTCAAGGCAGATCAGAGGACAAAGGGTACCGCAAGACTCCTCTGGTTCTTGCAGTGGGTGAGACAGAATTCAAGCTTCTTGAGATCATCCCTAAAGAAAATGCTGTTATAACAATAGGGGACCGCATTTACATAGGCAAGGAACCAAAACTCAGGGACAGGGTGCTTTCTGTTAAACGCCGCATATCATATGCTGACCTCACAAGCGCTGCCCAGAATGAGCTTCCATTTGTTCTGGAAGGGATTGTGAGCAAGAGGGAGGTTGATTTTATCAAATTTTTCAATGAAGCAGAATCCATCAATGCGAGGATGCATTCGCTGGAGCTTCTTCCGGGACTGGGAAACAAGACCATGTGGACTATAATCGAGGAAAGGAAGAAAAAACCGTTCACCAGTTTCCAGGATCTTGCTGACCGGGTCAAGACAATTCATAACCCGCAGAAAATGGTGGCAAGCAGGATAGTCCAGGAACTTCAGGAAAGATACGAGAAACACAAGCTCTTCGTGGCAAGATAACTTGAAACAGGATCACAAATACACAAGAAGATATGGGCAGGTTTTTCTATCCGACAAAAACATTGCATCCCTTGAGGTGAGGGCACTGGATCTTCCTGCAGGGAGCCACATACTTGAAATAGGCCCTGGCGGCGGAATCATAACAGGGATACTTCTGGACAGCGGATACAGGGTAACTGCTGTTGAAAGCGACCACAGGTTTGTTGAAAACCTCGCCATAAGATTCAGGAACGAGATTCAAGAAGGCAGGCTCAGAGTTGTTAAGGACGATTTTCTTGAGTTTGAGCCTGGCGAATACGATGGAATCATGGGCAATGTCCCATACCAGATATCATCGCCAATACTGTTTCGGTTTGAATCATTCGGGTTCAGGGCTGCAGTACTCATGTTTCAGGAAGAATTTGCCCAGCGGCTGCTTGCGGGCCCCGGAGAGAAATCCTATTCCAGGATCAGCGTGAATGCACAGTTGAGGTACGTCATCAAAAGCGTTAGAAATGTTTCACGCACCTGTTTCACGCCAGCTCCAAAGGTAAATTCAAGAATAATCCGCATAACCCACAGGCCAGATATAAACCTGGTGGACCTGCGAAAAGCAGATCCTATTATCAGGGATATTTTCTCAAAGAGAAGAAAAAAATTATCAAGCATCCTGGAGGGGCTTCCTGATGAAATTGGTGAAAAGAGGGTTGATGACTTCACCCCCACTGAGCTTCTGGATATTGCAAGGCGTTACTTTAATGGGAGGCCTTCTCCCTCTCAAGATTTGCCTTGACCTGGTTCTCCATGCCCAGTATGGACATTGCATTGAATGTCCCAACTGCAGGGGTGTTGGCAGGTATCATCATCAGTGTTCCTTTGCCCTCAAGTCCTATTTCATAAAGTATGTTCATCCACCTTAGCTGGAAAGCTGTGGGGTTATCCGAATACTGGTTTGCAGCCTCAACCATCTTCTGTGCGGCCTCAACTTCGGCAAGTGCCAGAGTAACCCTGGACCTTCTTTCCCTCTCGGCTGATGCCTGCCTGGACATTGCCTCCTGAAGGTTCTGTGGAACAACCACATCCCTGATTTCAACGGATGAAACCTTTATTCCCCAGTTTTCGGTCTTCTCATCTATGATCTGCCTGGCTGCTTCTCCGATCTTCTCCCTCTCCGAAAGAACCTCATCAAAGGAACTCTTTCCAAGGACTTCCCTCAGGGTCGTCTGCGCTGAGTAATTTGTGGCCGCTGCGAAGTTATCCACATTGAGGACAGCCTTCTGCGGATCCACAATCTGGAAATACATGACCGCATCAACATTGATTGGAACATTATCCTTGGTGAATGTGCTCTCTGTCTTGAATGATACAACCTGAATCCTCGTTGAGAGGATGGGGTTTACCTTGCTTACTATTGGCCACACATAAATAACGCCTGGACCCTTAAGCATGGAGAACCTTCCAAGTGTGAACACAGCGCCCCTTTCCCATTCCTTCAGGATGTGAAGGCCGGAAAGCAGGATTATCAGGATAATAAGTACTATTATTATCAGAAAAATATCGAGCCCGCTCATTGATGAATATATTAAACAGCCTATTAAACTGTTTTGGACTGTCAGAACTTTCAATTTTTGCTTTTTCAGAAAAAAATTAATATCATGTGTCCAGAAAAACTTGAATCGCGTACGCTGATGTGGGCCGTTGTTCACAGCGTTTCCCGAACAATCTCATGGGAACGCTCACCTTCAGGATAATGTTCCAGTGAATTCATATCTAAGCGCACACATTATATTTAATAATTTTGTGAATTTTTCAGAAAAACACACACTGCAGGTACGATCAAAAATCTCATATGTCCAATATTAATCTGTTTCGGTCATCACAGACGAATTACGAACAAAAAGTTATTTATACTCTAGGATGAACAATTGTGAACAAAGACAGAAAATACGTTTACCTGTTCCAGGAAGGAAGCAAGGAAATGGTGGATCTGCTGGGCGGAAAGGGAGCCGGGCTTGCAGAGATGACCCGAATCGGACTGAATGTCCCTCCCGGCTTCACCATAACCACAGAGGCTTGCAGGGAATATCTGAAGACAGAGGACTTTCCGGCTGGAATGATGGACCAGGTGTGGACTGCTCTCAAGCATGTGGAAAAGCAGTCAGGGCGAATATTCAGCGATCCGGAAAACCCCCTGCTTGTTTCGGTCAGATCCGGCGCGCCGGTCAGCATGCCTGGAATGATGGACACAGTTCTCAATGTAGGCCTGAACAGCGAAACGCTCAAGGGCCTGGAAAAACGTTCAGGAAACAGGAGATTTGCGCTGGATTCCTACAGAAGGTTGATTCAGATGTTCGGATCAATTGTTCTGGGGATAGACAGCAGAGAATTTTCAGATGCCCTTGAAAGCATCAAGGAACAGCGTGGAAGAAAGTTCGACACCGACCTGGATTCCGCAGACATATCCGATCTCATAAAGATTTACGGTGGAATATATGAAGCCCATGGAAAGGTTTTCCCTCAGGATGTTAGAGAACAGATGGAGCAGGCCATAGAGGCCGTATTCCGATCCTGGAATTCCCCCAGGGCACAGGTTTACAGGAAGGAGAATGGAATAGGCGAATGGATGGGGACAGCGGTGAGCATAGTGTCCATGGTCTTTGGAAACACCGGCTCCAGATCCGCCACCGGAGTTGCATTCACAAGGGACCCAAACTCGGGCGAAAAGGTACTTTTTGCAGAATATCTGGTTAATGCACAGGGCGAGGACGTTGTATCGGGCATCAGGACCCCGCGCCACATATCTGACATGTCCAGGGAGCTGCCATTTGCTTACAGGGCTCTGCTGGATTCAGCAGAAAAGCTGGAAAAACACTATGGAGACATGCAGGATATTGAGTTCACTGTGGAGGATGATATTTTCTATCTTCTCCAGACCCGGTCCGGAAAGAGAACTGCAAAGGCCGCCCTGAAGATAGCCAGGGATATGGTTTCGGAAGGAATCCTGACAGAAAAAGATGCCGTGATGAGGATAACGCCCCGGATGCTTGATTCCCTGATGCACCCTCAGGTGAAGAGGACTGGGAAGGAAACAGTTCTGGGAAGTGGCCTTCCCGCTTCACCAGGGGCCGCTACTGGGCAGGCAGTTTTCTCATCCGAGAGAGCAATTGAACTGTCCAAGGAGAAGAAGCCTCTCATACTGGTAAGGCCGGAGACCACTGCAGATGACGTGAGAGGCATGGTGGTTTCAAAAGGATTCCTGACGCAGAAAGGAGGGATGACATCCCATGCGGCCGTGGTGGCAAGGGCCATGGGAAAGCCCGCGGTTGTTGGTGCAGAATCAATCAAGGTGAATGTTGCCGAACGAAAGATGGTATCGGGAGATATCACAGTTAAGGAAGGGGATATCATAACGGTTGACGGGACTTCAGGCGAATTTTACCTTGGAACTGTGGAAACGGAGGCACCGGGATCAAACATGGACATGGACACCGTACTTTCATGGGCGGACCGGTTCAGGAAAATAGGTGTCAGGGCAAACGCCAATACACCAGAGGAAGCTATTGAAGCCAGGAAACTTGGGGCTGAAGGCATAGGGCTTGCCAGGACTGAGAGAATGTTCCTGGGCAGCGACAGGCTTCCCATTATGAGGGAGATGATCATGAGCTCAAGTACCGAGGAAAGAATAAGGCATCTTGACAGGCTTCTGCCAATGCAGATCCATGATTTCACCGAATTCTTCAGGACAATGGAAGGTTTTCCCGTCATAATAAGGCTGCTGGATCCCCCGCTTCACGAGTTCCTCCCAGACAAGGAGGAAGTCATAAAGGAGATGTATGATCTCAGGAATGCGGCTAAAAGCGGGAAGGCTAGGAAGGAGGATAAGAAGAAACTCCAGGACACGGAGAAGATTTACACGGCCATCAAGAACCTGGAAGAATTCAATCCCATGCTTGGATTCAGGGGATGCAGGCTTGGCATCAGCTATCCTGAAATCTACGAGATGCAGGTGAGGGCCATAATCAGGGCTGCAATGCAGGTCCAATCTGAAGGAAAGAAAATTTTCCCGGAGATAATGATACCACTGGTCGGACACAGGAGCGAGATCAGGGTCCTCAGGGAAAGGCTTGAAAAGGTGGTGAAGAGTGAGGATCCGGAGGAAAGTGTGGAATACAAGTTCGGCACCATGATCGAGATTCCACGGGCATGCATAACCGCTGACGAAATTGCGCGCTATGCTGACTTTTTCTCATTCGGAACTAACGACCTCACACAGATGACCTTCGGATACAGCCGTGATGACGCAGAGGGGAAATTCCTGGCAAGGTACATTGAGGAGGGAATACTTGAGAACGATCCCTTCAGCACAATAGACCAGTCCGGAGTCGGGGAACTCATGAAAATAGCTGTAAGGAAGGGAAGGGAGACAAATCCTGAACTTGAGGTAGGAATCTGCGGAGAGCATGGTGGCGATCCGGATACGGTTGCATTCTGCAGCAGGATTGGCCTTGACTACGTGTCGGCTTCCCCCTTCAGAATACCAATAGCCAGGCTTGCAGCGGCCAGGGCTGCAATAAGTGATGAAGAGCCGACACCCACGGCCGGGAAAGCCAGGATTCCGGCCTGAACGCAATCACGTAATGCCCTGCGGTGGCTTTCACCGTGGGGAAATTTTAAGCTAAGCAGAGGATATCAAGAAGGTTAAGAATGGAGTTCAGGGCAAAGGCAGTCTCATGGGATGATATAGAAAGATGGTGTGATGAAGTCAGGAAACAGATAGTGAACACGTTCAGTCCGGATCTCATTATAGGATTGTCACGTGGTGGACTTGTTCCTGCCAGAATTCTTTCCGATTCACTGTGGATTAAGGATTTGCTCTCCATAAAGACGGAGCACTGGGGAATAACCGCCACCCAGGACGGCAAGGCTGTCCTCAGGGATCCTGGCGTGCTTAATATCAAGGGAAAGCGTGTCCTCATTGTAGATGATATAACTGACACTGGGCAGAGCATGAAGCTTGCCCATGAATTTGTCATGAAGCAGAATCCTGCTGAGGTAAAGACCGCCACTATGCTGCACATAACAAGATCCAGCTTTGTTCCTGATTTTTACGGCGAGGAGATTACAGAGAAGAACTGGGCATGGTTCATCTTCCCGTGGAACGTGCACGAGGACGTCGACAACCTTCTGTCAAGGGTTCTCAGAAAAGAGTCATCTCTTGAGCAGGTAACGGAGCTCCTCCAGGATAATTTTGAACTTGTCATTCCGCAGAAGCACCTTAAGAAAGTGCTGGATGACTTTGTCACGGCGGGCAAGCTGGTCCTCAAATCCGGGAAATTCAGGCTGCCGGAGAAAGCGGTAGTTCAGTAGACAACAGTGCCAGATTTCCCGGCTATCACATTTGAAGCATCATCAAGAGAACCAATTATGGAAATCCCGTGATTCCGCTCCACAAACTCCAGCGCAGCCCTGACCTTTGGACCGATACTCCCTCCGGGAAAACTTCCCTGGGTGTAAAGTTTCCTCAGATCGCCTGCACTGATTCTTGCCAGCTTTTCCCGGTCCGGCTTCCCGTACCTGAGGTATACTCCATCCACATCTGTAAGAATGACAAATTTATGAGCTTCAAGGATGTTTGCCATCAGGGAGGAAGCAAGATCCTTGTCAATCACGGCGTCCACCCCTCTGTATCCGGACACGGTCTTTATGACCGGAATACCGCCTCCGCCCACACATATGGGCAGGTATCCGGACGTCAGCATTGAGAATATGGCGGATCTTTCCGCAATATCAACTGGATATGGTGACGGCACAACTCTCCTGAATCCCTTCCCGGGCTCCTCCTTCATAAGCCATCCGCTCTCCTTCATATGCTTCTTCGCATCATCGCTGCTGTAATATGGGCCTATTGGTTTACTGGGGTTGTGAAAAGCCTCATCGTCCTCATTCACCACAGTCCTGGTGAATATTACTGCTGCGTCCTTTGAGACCCCGTACCTTGTCTTCATTTCATCATATGCAGTGATCAGTATCTCCCCGATGAGCCCCTGCGACATTGAGCCACAGGCGTGGAGCGGCATTGGGTGCGTAATATCCCGTGAACGCTCATTCTGGAGCAGGATGTTCCCAACCTGTGGGCCGTTTCCATGTGTAATGATCACTTCGTTGCCAAGAATAACTTTCCATATTTTCTCCATGGCCTCAGTGGCCCGCCGCAGCTGCATCTCATATGAGGAATCGTCACCATTCCTGAGAAGTGCGTTTCCTCCGAAAGCGATAAGAATCCTTTCCATAAAACTCCCCGGGAGAGTATGTGATTCCAGACAGCTATATAACCTGACTGCTTAATTCAAGATACTTGTATCTTTCACAGTAACACGTCTGGATTGATGGTAAAGCATCATATGCAAATAATTTTGCAAGTACGACCTCAGGAAAAAGCTATGTTGCATCGGGCGATTACCTTTCATGAAATTCAGAATTGCACACACCCCTGACCCGGATGATTCATTCATGTTCTACGGCATGTTCGAAAAGAAGATACCATGTGCATTCCAATACCAGCAGACAGTTAAGGATATAGAGACTCTGAATGTCGAGGCGCCAAAGGAACTTTACGATGTCACTGCAATTTCCGCCGGAGGTTATGCTCACTTCCATGACAGGTACAGGCTGACTTCGTCTGGTGCCAGCTTTGGCCTGACGTACGGTCCGAAAGTTATTGCCAGGAAGGATGTGGACCTGTCAGAATCCGTTGTGGCGGTACCCGGCGAATACACATCATCTTTCCTGCTCTATGAGATGTTTGCGCCAAAAGCTCGGGAGTTCAGGCAGATGCGGTTTGATCTCATACCTGAAGCTGTCCTGTCGGGACAGGCTGATGCAGGTGTTCTCATTCACGACGAGCAGCTCACCTTCAGGGAGAAAGGCCTCATTGAGGTAATGGATCTTTACCAGCAGTGGAAGAAATATGCTGGCGACCTTCCAGTCCCTCTGGGATTCAACGCAATAAGGAAGGCCGTTTCCATGGATGACGCAAAAAAGTACATGGCAGACTTCGATGCGTCAATCAAGTATGGTTTCCAGCACGAAGATGATGCGGTGCGCTATTCCTTGAAATACGCCAGGTATCCCGACATGGAGCTTGAGAGAAAATTCATCAAGATGTACGTTAACCCACTTTCCGTGGATTTCGGGGAACAGGGCAGGAAGGCCCTTGATCTCTTTTTCAGCAGGGCATTCAGCATGGGATTTCTTGAGCCATTCGAGGTGGAGATCATCTGATCTTCCTTCAGGGAGCTCAATGCCATCACAGGAAATCAACTAGTGCCACAAATGCAGCCGTTGCCAGAAGTATGGCTCCCATGATGTAGTCAATGTACCTTGGGGGTATTCTTTCAAGCCCCCTGGCGAATCCCCTCATGGTACCGTATACCACAACTGCAAGAGATAATGCGCTTGCCAGGGCGAATGCAACGATGACGGTGCCCATATCTACAGGAGAGAGCGATGCCCCCGCAAGGACTATTGGCATGAGGGCAAGGTCAGGAAATATGCTTATGGTCAGCACTGTGCTGACCGAGGCCCCGGAGATATCATCCCCTGCATCGCGCTCAGAGTATCCAGTGACAATGAAATAAAGCCCAACAGCAATAAGAAGAAGGATTGCCCCGTAGTTCAGGTAATTCTCATACCTGCCTGCAACAATGGTGCCTATGAAGAGGGCAATCAGGGCGAGCGTTGCAGAGGTTCCTGCATGAAGTATTCCTAGAAATGCCGCCGTTGCATAGGTTCTTCTGTGTGAAAACCTGAGCCTTGTGGAAACCACTGTAAGTGGAATCCAGTGATCCGGGGCAAGCATGTGCAGTCCCGCCAGAATGACAGCAAGTGCAAGTATTGCAGCAAAGAGCGACATTGCAACAGCATAACTTTGCCCTTAAATAGTTCGCCGTTCAGAGGCCCTATAGCAAAGTGGAAATACGGTAAATTAATGTGTGTGTGCATTGGAAACAGTGGCTTTCGACCAGATCGGGAGAACAAGAAAACTTGAGGTGATCACAATCCTATCATCAATGGGCGTATTCATGGATGGTTATGCCCTTTCAATATTCTCCAGTGCTTATCTTTTTCTCGGAAGCAGTTTTCTCGACAGGGCCATTTTCGTGTCCTTTGCCGCATCATCAATATACATCGGGATGTTTGCAGGCTCAATTGTTTTCGGCCGCTTATCAGATTCTCTGGGCCGGAAGAGGATCTACACATATGATCTGCTTCTCACTTCGCTTTTCCTTGTTCTGACCGGCTTCTCAGGGAGCCTCACGGCGTTCTTCATTTTCCAGCTCATTGCCGGTGTTGGCATAGGGGCGGACTACCCCATCAGCTCATCGATCCAGGCGGAATTTTCCCCAAGAAAGAGCAGGGGAAAATACCTGGTATTCAATATATTCTCATGGACTCTCGGATCCCTTGCATTCTATGCTGTATCCATTCCCATAGTCATTTTTTCAGGCCACGTGGCGTGGAGGCTCATGTACATAACCGCTGCAGCAATTCCGCTGATTGTTGTATTCATGCGCCGTTCCATGCCTGAAAGTCCTTACTGGCTTGTGAAAAACGGCAATGTGGTCTCAGCAGAGGCCGTTGTGAGCGGGATGGCACATGAAGCCGGATATGACAAAGCATCGGTTCCGGAGGTACAGAAGGGTAAGACGTCATTTGGTGAAATTCGCAGGTACCTCCCCCTGATTATGTTCACGTCAATTGCCTGGCTTGCATATGATGTCTCAAGCTATGGTGTCTGGAATTATACTCCTTCACTCTTCGTCTCGGCAGGAGGCTCATACACAAGCACAATCCTAGCAACAATGCTTGAAGAGATACCAGTCATCGTGGGTACCCTCCTCTGCCTTTATTCCATAGACAGATTCGGTAGAAAAAAGCTCGAGAGCCTCGGATTCGCCCTGGCAGGTGTATCGCTTCTAGTCTTCGCATTAATATCATTGAGATCGGCGCTTCCATTTGCATATGTTTTCATGGCCTTTGCATTGATGCATTTCTTCCACAATATAGGGCCCACAAACATAACTTACCTCTATCCCGTTGAGATATTTCCCACAAGGTTGAGGGCAACCGCAATGGGGATATCAACTGCAGCGTCACGCATAGGCGCCATTCTCGGTGTGTTTGCATTTCCATTGTTCCTCAGCGATCTCAGCCTCACGTACGGGCTTGTTTTCTTCGCAGTGTTTGAATTCATAGGACTTTCTGTCACCCTTATACTGGCTCCGGAGACCCGAGGAAAACCCATAAATTGAAGGGCATCTTGCATATGCTGGCAATTGCAGGAAGCTTGACAAGATATTTCAATGAGGAATTACATATACCCATGTACACCCACTGTTGTGGGAAAAGAAAGCGAGGCAAATCACTTTGGCGGGAATAGAACAAAAGATTCAACAGCTTGAGTACAGGCTTGAAAACACTAAAATGACATCTTCGGACGGCTCTAAATGCGCGTCAATAGCCAAGCTGGAGTTGCAGCTTGTCCAGCTCTACAATCAGGCAGGCAATACTCCAAAGGCTCAGGAGATGATGGATGATGCCCAGAAGGTTCTTGAGGACCCAATGTGCCCCAGAACAAGGGAAACAGATTCAATGCTGCGTTACATTAAATTTTACAGGAGCAACCCTAGCCTTGCAAATGTAAAACCGATGCCGCCCATTTACAGGTATCTGTCACTCATTGTTCTGGCTGTTGGCTACCTTGGGCTATACCTGGCCTCCATTTATGTCCCGAATTTCCCCTCAAATTACTACTTCTTTGGCATCCTCGGCATATTCGTGGTCAGCATGGCCATAAATTCCCTTGTCAGGTCAAACTACAACCGGAAAGTCAGGGGCGCAGTGGGGCAGCCTCAGGCAGGAGGAAACGAAGAGGATATAGCCAGGCTTGAAGCAAAGGTGAAGGAAGACAGAGATTATCCCAATCCAGAAAGGATTCTGGACGGGGCGAAGGCTGAGCTTGAGCTTGCTGTGATCTATTACAACAGGTCAGATTATGCCTCATCCTCTAACCATCTGAGCCAGGCTGAGGCTTTTCTCAATGATCCACTGTGTGAAAATGACCAGGAGAGGGAGCGCATCATGAAGTCGGCAGCTGAGCTCAGGACAGCACTCTCAAACAGGCAGACGCAGTAATCAGAATTTTCATAGGGTTAAAGCCCTGATAAAATTCAGGCAATCTTCACTGCAGCGTGTTCGGGGGAGCATTGCGATTCATGCGGAATTCCGGAATCTTCCTTGCCAGATGAACGACGCTGTGTCGCACTGAATTCTGGGTCCTTTGCCAGGAAACGATGGCCCGCAACAGGTGAAAGTTAATTCTGTTGAGTTCAATCTCAAGATACATATATCCAGCAAATTAGCTGTTTTCAATATTTTTCTTAAATATCATGGGGTCGTATTTTGTAATTTGTA
>JAKAQT010000034.1:8614-12760 GCA_021819605.1 Thermoplasmata archaeon | reverse complement strand
TGCTTCATGCCTTATGACAAAATCCGCAAATCCTCCCTCACTACCATTGAGTTTTGGCCTTATGCCTGATGAATCTGGCTGTATGGTTCGGTTTGATATGGATGGCAGAAATCTTTGAACGTCCCTTCGGAATTCTTCTTCACTTGATTCTACCCTATAATCTATCATTTTAACTGGATAAGCATTTGGACCCATTTTCACAGATCCGGCCATATCTGGCGTGAGGTGTATTCCCAAGCCTGCTCCCTTTGGAACAGGATAGACCATCATATTTACGGGAGCCTTGCCCGTTATTCTGAAATAATCGCCTTTGTAGTAATACTGCCTGTAGCCCAGCTTGTCCACATCTAGACCAACCATTGCAGCAACCCTGTCTGCATTCAGGCCAGCACAATTTATCACGGTCTCAGCCCTGATAGTGAAATTTGTGTTTGCGCTCACGCCCGAAATCTCATAATCTGAACCGGAACTCTTCAGGCCGGTAACCTCAGTTTCCAGTGAAACTGATGCTCCGTTTTCATTAATTCTTCCAAGGAAATGCTGCATGAGATCGTCTGGTTCCAGTATTCCAGTGGATGGGGTATAGAGGGCCCTTTCCACGTGAATGTTTGGTTCCATCCTGCTCACTTCATTGCCATCCAGCATCCTGAGCCCTTCCACACTGTTGTCTTCTCCCATTTTCATCAGTCTTTCAAGTTCCCTGATCTCGGTTTCACCTGTTGCAACAGTTAGCTTGCCAAGGCGCTTGTAAGGTAATCCATATCTTCTGCATGTTTCATAGATCATGGAATTGCCCTTCACACAGAGCATTGCCTTAAGCGAACCATTAGGATAATGAATTCCTGAATGGATAACGCCGCTGTTGTGGCTGCTGGTCTCCTGTCCATGTTTCTTGTTTTTTTCCAGAACCAGGACCCCATCTTTAAGCTCCGAAAGCTTTGCGGCAATGGCGAGTCCAACGATGCCTGCCCCTATTACCACAATTTCCGCTTTTTCCATGAACGCCCTCCGAGCATCTGATATGTTTGAACCTGTATGGATTTTAAATGCTTTAAAAAGCTTAAGTTTTTCACAATCGACTGCAGGCCTTTAACTTGATGAAATGGGTTGAATACTATTGTTACATGATCTGTTCACGGAAATGGGTTTTTAGAAATCCTCATGTATATGAAGAAATTTGTGTCTATGAATATGCTGGTCAAAATTCATCCTCTAACGAGTATTTCTTGGCCTCACCGGGTTCGGGATATTTAGCTCCCTTTACTGAAAGTACCGATTCCTTATGTTTTTTAGACATCTTTTCAAATGCTGCTCTATCAAATTTTTTTGAAGGTGTAAGGGCTATCCCATCATTTAGGCTCACCGTAAGATCATCTCCTTCTTCGATTCCAACTGCTTCCCGCAATGCTTTGGGCAGTATAACGTAGCTTTTCTTTCCAACTTTTAATTTTATGATCAAACTGGTTACCCTTAGTTAAGTTAGTTTGGCTATTTGTGATCTTTCTATGTATTCGATTCACAACAAACTAAAGCATCCAAATTGTTCTTGAACATACATAAGACCTAAGGAGGAAAAACTCCCTCTTGCCACACAAAGTAAAATCCAATCCATATTTAAACCGTTATTTGGTGGGGTTGAAGATTTTTATTGTTACCATTGACAATTAATATTTATCTTATTAGCTCTTAAAGAACTAGTGGACCATTATAACTCTAGAAAAGTGGCTGAGGACTACCACAGGGCTTTCACACAATATGATGGCAATCCAGAATTGAAGAAAAAAGTCGTTCAGAGATATGATAAATTCACCTCAAGACTGACACCAGGTGGGCGCATTCTGGATGCGGGTTGTGGCACTGGAAGATTTGTGAAGTACTTCCTCAGGGATGGTTTTAAAGTGACAGGAATAGACCGTTCTGGTTCAATGATTGATATAGCCGCCAAGAACAACTCTATGGCTGAATTCATGGTTATGGACATATGCCATCTGGAATTTCCGTCGAATTACTTTGACGGCATATGGAATGTTGCAACTCTGCTTCATTTGGATGAGGCTGATGTCAAATTCGCACTTAAAGAATCTATGAGAGTTCTGAAGAGTGATGGGACCCTGTACATTGCCACAAGGACGAAAGACACAGGTGTAAGCATAATAGAAGAATCAACAGAAGGAGGGGAGATGAGGGTTAACTACTATTCAGCAACCAGATTGAACGAATTGCTGAGAGATTCAGGTTTTGAAACAGTCGAAAACAGTGTTGAACCAGATGATTACTTAAGGCCCTTTGATTATGCTTTCATACTTGCCGAACCCTCCACCTGAGATCTTGATGCTTAGGCAAATCATTGCGAAGCCCCATAGAGCATATTTACTTGATTTGTAATGCGGGTACATACACGTGCTACAAGAAAAATTTACTTTTCCAGTTAATCCATTATTCTCCCGCATTCAATTATTGAGACAGGGCACCATTCCCTAAATCATCGAATTTCAGCACTTTTAATATATTGCCGAAGTATAAACGGATTGATTGCGAGGGTAACAAAGCCTGGCCAACTGTGCAGGACTTAAGATTCTGTCCCGTAGGGGTTCGTGGGTTCAAATCCCATCCCTCGCATGCATAATTTAGTTCCTGGCGATATTGTCTGAAAAGGTAACAAGGGAGCTGCCAGAATTTATTGTTATTATTTCCCCGGGGAAGTCAATTCTCCTGAGGCTGTTAGTATCATGCCTGCCCGCAACAATTATTGGCACACGGCTGTTCTTCAGGCGATACCTTTCAAGTATTTTCAGGATTCTCCGTCCGGACATTGGCAATTGTACATCGCATGCATAATTTTTCCTTGGGAACAGCCAATGCTGTGTATTGTTTCAATCAAATACCCCAGAAGCGCCGGAGGCGCGTATTTTCATGCCAATACAAACCCGAAATTAACATATCTAACTTGACGTGCATAGGATGTTTTGCCCGATTTAATCAATTGAGACAAAAAGGTGAATACCCTAAAAAATTCATAGGACAAGTTATTATAAATTATGGAGTCTGAAAAAATGAAGGAGTTTATGGGAAAATTAGAGTTTTATGTCGGAAAGATTAGCTCCCCGTGTCTCCCTTGACAGCAGTGCGGAAACAAGGATGAACAGTTCACCTATGATTACAAAAATTCCCCACCATTCGTAGAAAGTGGCTGCAGCAAAACTAACTATGAGCAGCAGGAAAACTGTGCTCCAGTTTCCAAGAATGAAACCTCCATTGAAACCAAGGCCCGTCCCTGTACTCCTGACCTCAGTTGGGTATTTTTCACTGAGAAAGGCTGGTATAACTCCGTATATTCCAGTGGTCAGAAATGCTATGACACTGGCAAATATCAATGATCCCGTGAAGCCCAAATCATGTCTCATGATAAGGAATGTCATTGGTATTGCAGCGATTATGGCCAGCACTGAGAATATTATCATGATGGTACGCCTTCCGATAATGTCGCTCAGATACCCGGACAGTACGTAGCCAATCAGTGAAACCAGGATAGCTGTGATCACCACATATATGAAATACGGAAACTTCAGGAAGTCGTTGACTGAAAGCACTGTGGGAAAGAATCCAAGTGTAAGACCATAAACCCAGGCTATCCCGGTCATGGCAAGTATGCCCATGATAATTTCGTACACAAGCCTCTTGTTCTTGAACAGAGTTCCAACGGTGACCTGCTTCGCCTTGTTCTTGGTTTCAAGCCACATGGCTGATTCAGGCATTTTTAGACGGATTACTAGCCCTATTACTGCTGGCACTATGCCGATCCAGAACATCCAGCGCCATCCTGTAATGGTAAACCCGGTTCCGGGAAATACATAATGGAGGTACAGGAAAATGACTGCAGCAAGAGTATATCCCAGAGGATATCCGCTCTGAATTGCAGCGCCCCAAATACCGCGTTTCTTTCCTTTCACGGATTCCATCAGGATGGAAGAACCATTTCCGTATTCTCCCCCTGCAAATATTCCCGTGATTATCCTGAAAAAGAACAGGAGTAGTGGTGCAGCTATTCCAACAATGGCATATACCGGCAGGAAACCAGTAGCAAATGTTATGAGACCAAGTCCAAGAAGCGTGATTGTCATTGTATTTTTCCGGCCTATTCGATCT
>JAKAQT010000034.1:0-8604 GCA_021819605.1 Thermoplasmata archaeon | reverse complement strand
ATGAATGCTGTCGTGTAGATGCTCCACGTCCCTATTATTGCAAGCCCATCATTTGCAGGGAAGAACTGGTTTGCAATTACAGGTACCAGCAGAAACATCATGCTGAGATTGAATGCATCCATTATCCAACCTGCTATGGCGCCAGGGTATATTGACCACGGGTTTACTCCGGTTGGCGATTGATTTGAAACTTCTATTTTGAGGGGAGTGATAGAGCGTATTAAAAACTGGTTGCATCTACTCTGCCGTTGGTTGTTGAAGAATGCTGCTAAACGCTATTGAAAAAATATGCAACTTGCAGGGTTTGGCTATGTTTCTTCAATTCATTGCCGAAGATTTGAAATCTTACCTGTCCGCCTGATCGCTGAGGGCAATCTCTATCTTTGACAGTATGGACCTGAATTCGGCAGATTCTTCTGGGGAGAGATTCCTTAAAACCAGGTCTATGAGCTTGTTGTATACCTTTATCCCCTGTGCAAGTGCCTCATTCCCATAATCAGTTATGGAAACCTTGATGATTCTTCGATCTGTGGCACTCCTTACTTTTGTCACGTACCCTTTCTTTTCAAGCTCATCAACTACGCCTGTTATCCATGGCCCCGTAACATCGTTCTCAGTGGCCAGGGAGTTCATGGTTGTGTCGTGATCCTTCGAAAGTGAAAAAAGGACCCTCAGTTCCGTGGGTTTTATGCCAATTTTCTCAAGCTCCCGCTCTATGAGCTTCTTCCCGTTCCTGAAGACACGGGAAAATATATGCCATAGATCAATCGTGTCCAGATCGCTTGATGATTCTTTTTTTTCTTCAGTCAATTGATTCCTCCGCAGTGTTCAATCTTACCTTATCCCCCTTATTTATAACATCATTTGCAGTTAAAGCTTTCCCCGATGATTCGGCCCCTGGCTCTGTATACGCCTCCTGAGCTTTTGACATGCCCGGGCTTCCCACGGGAGATTGTACTGCGCCCTCGCTCTTTTCCTTGATATCGGCAGTTGCTGCTTCGCCGAATATGTATCTTTTTCCTCTGAGTGCTGATAGGATAGCTGCCATTGCGAAAATTGCTGCACCTATGTAGAATGACATCCTCAGGGCCCCCATGAAGGCACCGGCCAGTGCGTGCGGGAACCATGTCTTGCCTTCAAGGTATGTTACAACACTTGGATTGAGAATGGAAGAGACAGATCCCTTTGGAAACAGGCTCAGTATGGTGGCAACCGGGTTGTAGCCCAGAAAGGCTGAAAACAGTGCCGAAGTGGGTGGAATCTTTATGAAAAACGGGATAAGCTCGGGAGCTCCAGCCTGACCCAGTGCCAGCGTAAATGCCGATGGAAGCTTTGACGTCAGCGATACGAGAACTATAGTGAAGAATATGCCCATGCTTGCAGTCTGGCCAGTGTTCTGCAGTGTGGCTCTCATGCCTGAGGCAACCCCACGAAGCTGAGGCTGAACAGAGTTCATGATTGCCGTTATATTTGGAGCCGCGAATAGGCCCATTCCTGATCCCATCATAAACAGCATAGCACCGAAAACAGGATACGAGAAATTATAGCTCAGGGTTGAAAGCAGTATGAAGGAGACGGCGCTGATTGCCATCCCAATTGTTGATATAGTCCTGGCACCCGCCTTGTCGGAGATAGCGCCGCTGATTGGGCCCAGCACAACGAAGCCTGCCATCATGGGTATCATGTATATTCCTGCCCAGAAAGGAACGCTTGTGTATGAGTACCCGTGGAGAGGGAGCCAGACGCCCTGAAGCAATATTATGATCATGAACATAGCCCCACCCATACCCATTGACTGCAGCATCCCTGCAACGCTTCCTGTGGTAAATGCCCTGTTCTTGAAAAGTGAAAGGTTGAACATTGGCTGTGCTACAACCCTCTCAACAAGCACAAATGCCACAACCATTGCAAACCCTGCAATTATGGAGGTTATCACCCATGGGTTTCCCCACCCCATGGATGATGTCCCGTAGGGCATCAGGCCATACGTAATGCCCAAAAGAATAAGCGTGAGTCCACCAGCAAATGTGACATTTCCGGCAATGTCAATCTTCTGGTCCTTATGCCTTATGGAGTGGTCCTTCAGCTTAAGGTATGACCACACGGTTCCGAGTATTCCAACCGGCACGCTTACCAGAAATACGTACCTCCAGTTTATTGTGGCAAGAAGCCCGCCAAGAATCAGGCCCACCAGTGAACCTGCAAGGGCAGCTATCTGGTTTATGCCCATGGCCTTGCCACGTTCCGTTGGACCAAAGCTGTCTGTTATTATTGCAGCTGAATTGGCGAACAGGAATGAGCCGCCGATTGCCTGGACCATACGGAATATTATGATCTCCTGAGCTCCAAGATCACCTTTGTTGGGTGTTATGAAAAGCAGTATTGATCCTATTGTGAAAATCAGGAAACCGAAGTTGAAAAGCCTTACCCTGCCAAAAATATCTGAGAGCCTGCCCACAGTAACAAGCATCACGGCTGTAACAACCATGTAGCCCATAAGTATCCAGAGAAGGTAAACAAAGGAACCGGATGAGAATGGATCTATATTTATGCCACGGAATATTGCAGGTAGGGATATCAGCATTATTGTGCTGTTGATTGAAGCCATCAGCACCCCAATTGTGGTATTTGACAGTGCAACCCACTTGTATTGTACCATCTTATCAGCAGGGAATTTGATTTTGCTATAAATAATTAATTAGTTAGTTAGAAATTAGGAATGGTTTAATAATCGCTGGATATTGCTGTCCCATTATGATTTCAGGTAAAGTTGCCGCACTCATAGCGGTGGTGATGCTTGTTGCATTCAGCGGAATAACATACGAGACAATTTCCCACGGTTCCTCATCCACCACCACGGCCATTACCCCATCAAGCCAGGGCCTGGTTGTAACGTCTCCACAGAACGATACAACAATTCTCATACCTTCAGCTGGTCAGACAATCAATCTGACCATAAACATCACCAGCAGTTCTTCTCCAGTTTACTTATTTGATGTATCTCCTTCAAACCTTTCCTCAATTCAAAAACAGAGCCGGAGCCCTGTTGAGGTATATTCCATATACAACCTGACTTACCTGAACAGAACCTCATACCCCTACAATTATATGATAAAAAATGTTCCGGCAAATTCCACAGTATCTCTGAATATGACGCTTTATATCAACCAGACTGGTTTTCAGGAAATGAAAACATCAAACCTGAAAGCAGGACCGGCTTACCCCTACATTGTGGAGATATTGGTTGAAACCTCAAGCGGGGCAGCAGAAATCGGCATCACGCTGCTAAAAATTTGAGTTAGCATTAACATTATTGAATTCTCCCGTTTGGAGTTGATGCATAGATTTCAACTGTAACGTAAAGTATGAATACTGGACACTGTTATTAATCACATGGGACTTTTGAGGCCTGTTGTGGGCAGAAGCATACTTAGATCAATGAAGGGAATCAACGGATCAAAGGTTCCTGTTATTGCGGGACATAAACTGCTTTATGGTTGCAATCTCAAATGCAGCATGTGCCCTTTCTGGAGGCGGGAGGACGAGGAGCTTCTCAGCCTTGATGACGAGATACGGATGATGGAGGCACTCAAGCGGGGCGGTGTCTCATTTCTCGGCTTTGAGGGCGGAGAGCCCCTCCTCAGGAAGGATATAGGAGATATACTTCAGGAATCCCATAAGAGGTTCCACACATCCATGGTGAGCAATGGCTGGCTCCTGAAAGCCAGGTTGAATGATGTCAAGGATCACCTGAATTATTTATTTGTATCCCTTGATGGCATCGGGGAACTTCACGATACCCTTCGCGGGGTCAGTGGATCCTTCAGGCATGCCATTGAAGGGATCGAGGCAGCAAGGGATCATATCCCCATGGCTATCAGCTCCACAATAACAAGGGACAATATGCATCAGGCAAAAGATCTGGTGGATCTGGCTGTTAAACTAAAGGTAAGCATAAATTTCCAGATTGCTTATGATTATTCAACAGCGGACCCAAAATCTCCTGATCGCACAAGGCTCCTGGATGCCATCAACACGCTTAAGACCATGAAGAATGAAGGATATCCAATCGTGAATTCTTCTCAGTACTTCGAGGCCGTTGTAAATTCTTGGTATCTTGGTGAGAGCTGGAGATGCAAGCCATGGCTCACAATCAACGTCGATCCATCTGGGAGGATTGTCCAGCCATGCTATGTCCTGAATGAGTACAAGGGAGATCTGAAAGTCTGGGACGTTGATATCAGGAAGGTATGGAATTCCTATGACTGGGAACCATACGAGAAGTGCAATAAATGTGCACTGGCGTGCTACCTTGAACCTTCTCTGTTCTCATGGAAAAATCCATCAATGGTCAAGGAGAGGATACTGGACAATGTGGTTTCCTTCATATCTGGAGACCTTTCATGAATTGTTTCCGGCCGCGTCGCCCGGGTTTCAGAAATGCCCCATTTCATCTATGAGCCTGAAGATGGCTTCGCCTCTTTCTGTGAGCCTGTACTCCACGGCCGGAGGCGTGAACGGGTATACGGTTCTCGCCACAAGGCCATTGCTGACCAGCGCACCCAGTGCCCTGGATATTCCCTTTGTATCCCTTGCCTTCAGAGATTTCTTGATTTCATTGAATCGAAGGGCTCCCCTGAGACCAAGGAGAAAGATTATCTCAACAGAGTTCTTTTTTGAGACCGGTTCTATGACCTTCCGCGCATTGATAACTGCATCCTGATCACTTAGTTCCAGTAACTTTACAGATGGCATCGTTGTCACCTTGTGTCTCTCCTGATCCTTTTCTGTATAATAACTGCTTTGAATTGCAAGATACAGGTGAATAAAATGGAAATGCGTGGTTCACAGGGAATTGCAGATGTTGTTGAAAACATCAGGAACAGCATAGCCACTGTGAGAACCTCCAGATACGGGAGAGACCAGTGGGGAAGGGTGGACAGGGTGATTGGATCCGGGACAGGAATGATCATTAGCAGCAGTGGATATATTGCCACCAACTTTCATGTGGTGGCTGGATCATCGGGGATAACCGTCATAACACCTGACAATGAGAAACACAGTGCAAGGATAAGTGGGCTATGATGATGCAACTGACCTGGCTGTCCTGAAGATCAATGCCCAGAACCTCAGCACATGCAACTTCGGTGATTCATCCGCCATCAGGTCTGGCCAGCCTGTGATTGCCATGGGAAATGCACTTGCACTTTCGGGAGGGCCTACCGTTTCATATGGAGTGGTAAGCGCCGTAGGCCGGATATTGCCGTGGTCCGAGTTCATCACTGAAGGGCTCATTCAGACGGATGCTGCAATAAATCCCGGCAACAGTGGAGGACCTCTTGCCACGGTGGACGGCATGGTCATAGGAATGAATACGGCCATTGTGCCATTCGCCCAGGGTGTTGGTTTTGCCATACCGTCCAATACAGTTAAGACGCTGATCCAGCAGATACTGGAACAGGGAAAGGTCCGGAGGCCATGGGTAGGCCTTTCAGGCGTATCAACACAGGATCTTGCTGACATGCAGGAAAGATCGGGGTTAACAGACGGAGTTATGGTGGCATCCACCATACCGGGAGGACCTGCTGACATTGCGGGAATACGAAGAGGTGATATCATTACAGAATTCAACGGAAAGGCGGTGAAGAGCATGAGGGATCTGATAGCCTCCATATCGGAATCGGGTACCGGAAAGGAAGTGTCTGCGGTTGTATACAGGGGAAGGAGGCGCCTGGAAATCGCAGTGACCCCGGAAAGGATGCCGCCAGACTATCTGCAGAGTTCCCATGGTGAAAGGTTCAGGCCATGGGACTGAGAGCAATATTATTATCACACAACATTTTTTCCGGCCATGATAAATATTGACGGCCATCTTAAAAGCAACCTGCATCTGAACTGGAGCCCCGGACTTAAACCCTTGGCAGAAATAGACCCCGGCAGCACAGTGCAGGTGGACATCCCTGATTCCTCAACACTGCAGATCAGGGAGGACTTCACAACAGAAGACCTCAGGAATGTTGACGAATCGCTGCTTGATGCTGCAGTAGGGCCAATGTATGTTAAGGGATCGGAACCCGGGGACGTCCTGGAAGTATCCATAGAAAGACTTGATGTTGCCAGATGGGGCTGGACAATGGTCTCCTGGGACTTTGGTTTCATAAAACACAGATTCAGGGACAGGCTGCTCATATGGGACATTGGCAGTGAAGTAGCCACGGCCAGAGGCGATTTCCTGAAAGGCATCAGGATACCGGTTTCCCCTTTTCTTGGAATAATTGGCACCGCACCTTCCACTGGAAAGCATGGGATGATACCGCCGCAGTATTTCGGAGGAAACATGGATAACAGGCTGCTTGGCCAGGGATCAAAAGTCTACCTCCCTGTGTCTGTTCCAGGTGCGCTTCTCTCGGTGGCTGATCCGCATGCCGCCCAGGGTGATGGGGAGGTTTGCGGAACTGCAATTGAGACCATGGCCACCGTATGTCTGAAAATCAACCTTCTCAAGGGTTCCTCCATAGGCGCTCCACGTGCCTTTTCCGACGACCACGGGCTTGGGCCTGTGATTGTAACCATGGGGATTTCACCTGATCTCAGGAATGCATGCAGCGATGCCATTGAAAACATGATTGAGGAATTGAAAACCTATGGATTCACCGATGAAGAGGGATATGCACTTTGCAGTGTCGCTGGAAACCTCCGGATAAGCGAGGTGGTGGACGAGCCGAATTACGTGGTGAGCATGCTGGTGCCGAAGGAGATAGCCAGGCAGAGGCTGGCTTAGGTTCATGACATGGAGGCCCTGCCAATCCAGTATATGGATCTGAAAACGCCCATGACATTATTCAGGTCAATCCTGCTGAAGTCCTTGGCCTTCATACCCCTTGTCTCCTTCAGCTCAAGGAATACATTCTCTATGTGGCTGAATATCTTGTCCGTCATGGTGTTGGTTATGATCTCCACTGTCCTGCTCTGCATCTTTTTTGTCATTTCCGGCATCATGATCCTTGTAATCTGAAGATCATATTTCCAGGAAGTGTAAAGGAGGTCCCAGTAGCCCTTTGGCAGCTTTTCCAGTATGGGGAATGGGTTGTTCCTGATTCTGGATGTACCCATGGGTATAACCGGCAGGGGAAATATCCAGGCCCTCAGTTTCTCGTCTATGATGTTCTGAACCAGGTCTATGCTTTCCTGAAGGTCTTCCTCCGTCTCATCTTCGTAGCCTATTGTCATTGTATAGCATGGGGTGATGTACGCATCGTTCATTATTGGCGTTGATTCAAGTATGACGTTCTTCCAGTCAGATGGTTTCCAGGGAAACGGCTTGCCCCGCATGTACTTGGAAATAATGCGCTCACTGCCGCTTTCCAGGCCCACAACTGGTGCTTCCGCCCTGTATTTGTCGTATTCTGCGATGTGAGAAATTTCCTCAACTGTCTTTGGGCTGCTCAGCACCCCTGGAGAAGATATGTGGGGGAAATAGATCAGGTCAACACCCTGCTTCTTCACCTCTGTGAATAGGTTCACAATGGCTTCGTGATTGACCCCAAGCCTCTTTGATCCGTAGAGCAGGATGTCATCTGTCACCAGTTCCACAGAATTCTGCCCTGCCTTATGATTCAGGTTCACCTCCTTTATTATGTCGGAAAGTGGAATTGACCTGAATGTTTCCGGGGTAATGGAGCAGAACTGGCACCCTCTAGGACAACCACGGGTAACCTGCACTTCGCCAAGCCTGCTGGGTTTTATTATGGTGGGAATCTCCTCCACCCTTGGCATCCTGCCAAAGCTGTCTTTTGGCATCTGGTTCCCATTAATTGCTTTCCTGACCAGATCAGGGAGATCCAGTTCAGCTTCACCATTAAAAATACTGTCCACCCAGTCCGGCCTCTCCAGGGATAGCTGCCACGCCGCAGGACCACCTGCAAAGACCTTGAAGCCGTATTTTTTCTTCAGCTTTGCAATCCTGTTGCCCATTTCCTGGAAGAACTTCTCTGTCCAGCTTGGACCTCCACCAAATATCATTGTAAGCTTGAATGTTACAGGGGCAAGCCCCAGTGGATCATGAACGGATATCCCCACTACCTTCGTGTTTCCATCAATGGCTCTTTCAAGCATGTCCGGGCTAACAACGCTGACGTCTGTTATGCCTGATGCAACCAGTGAAGCCTCAACCTTCCTGAGGGCATAGGGAGCGAAATATGCCTCACCCTTCCTGTTCGTCTCCTCAGGAGGCGTGAAGATTGAGTTCATCAGCACCCGGGGTACAAGCCTTGCCGGCATGCAGGCAACATACCCCATGGTGGATACCCCTGAATAGCTTGTGAAAGATCCTCTGTCTGATGTAAGAACAACTGTGCTACCCATACAATATAAACTGATATCTGAGATTTAAGATTTACTAATATTAATATAATTATATGAAAGTAATTGTTCTTCTAAATATTATAGCATGTGAATATTTGCGTATTCAATCGCCGCCATACATTAAGAATTAACATGAAAAAACAAGGAAATATTTATTTGTAGAGTGCCCTGCATATGATGTTGAGTGACTGCTGGTATTGTGGGAAGGAGATATCCGGATATGTCTTCAGGATTGCTGGA
>JAKAQT010000033.1 GCA_021819605.1 Thermoplasmata archaeon | reverse complement strand
ATCCTCAGGATAGATGATGTAATAGCCACCAAGGGATCAAAGGGCGGAGCACCACCAAGCGGCGGTCCTGGGCCAGGCGGAGACTCAGATTAAACCCTTTCCCCAAATTTATAAATTTAACATAATTCATTGAATTTTCTCCACTTTTTGATTCCGTGAGTGTTCTCTTGCGTTTAACAAAGATTATATAATAATTATATCTGTTGCGTCGTGGAAAACGCTTACACTCAAATTTACAAGAAACAGCAGTATGGGCTTGTGGGAAAACACTCAGCCGTAAAGGTCTGCCACTGGACTAAGAGCGAGATCACCGGAGGCAGGGGATGCTACAAGGGCGATTTCTACGGAATAAAATCGCACCAGTGCGTGCAGATGACACCTGCCCTGAACTCCTGCACCGAGAACTGCTCGTTCTGCTGGAGATTCCAGGGATTTGACAGCATGCACATATCCGATGAGGATGACCCGGAATTCATACTGGAAGAATCAATAAAGGCCCACAGGAAGCTTCTTACCGGATTCAAGGGGAATCCAAAGGTAACTGAGGAGAAGTGGAATGAAGCCGACAACCCGAAGCACATCGCCATCTCCCTCACGGGAGAACCCACTCTTTACTCCAGGCTTGGCGAATTCATAGC
Source organism: Thermoplasmata archaeon (assembly GCA_021819605.1). Classification (GTDB taxonomy): domain Archaea; phylum Thermoplasmatota; class Thermoplasmata; order Thermoplasmatales; family Thermoplasmataceae; genus UBA509. Next base: position 12,374 of record JAKAQT010000033.1, on the reverse strand, counting down.
TCTTGCTAGGAAAAGGGGGATTTCCACATTCCTTGTAACAAACGGGACGCTTCCCATGGTCCTGGAGAAACTTGACCCTCTGCCAACACAGCTTTACGTCACCACTGCCGGCCCCACAAAGCAGATTTTCCATGACGTCCTGAATCCTGCCATCGGCAATGCATGGGAAAATTTCCTCAGAACGCTGGAGCTGCTGCCTTCTCTGGATACCAGGAAGGTCATAAGACATACCCTGGTGAAGGATGTCAATATGCCATACCTGGAGGAATACGCAAAGCTTGACAGTATAGCCAGCCCTGACTTCATCGAGTCAAAGGGCTATGTACATGTGGGGCAGTCCATAACCAGGCTTGGAATTGAGAATATGCCTTCCCATGACTATGTGGTGGAATTCAGCAGGGCCCTTGGATCAATGCTGGGATACGAATTTGCCGGTGAGAGAAGAGATAGCAGGGTCACGCTTCTGGCCAAGGATCCGTCAAAGGCAAAAATAGACTTTTCCGCGATCTGATAGGCAAACTGCGGCGAGCCTTACTTCAAATCCTCCACATTTCTGTTCCAGATGAATGATGCCAGTGCAGGTAAACTGCGCAATGTGGCTCCCTGCATGTATTTTCTCCCTCATGCATATTTTCCGCTGGAAATGATTCAATAATTAACTTATATTGCAAAGGCATAGTCAGATGGTAATAATATGGACTTTAACTTCACCGAGGAGCAGGAGATAATCAGGAGCTCAGCAAGGCAGTTTGCCCAGAAGGAGATTGCACCGCGCATTCAGGAAATGGTGGCAAAACGCAGGATCCCACTGGAAATAATATCCGGAATGAAGAAGCTCGGTGTCCTGGGCATGACCGTACCGGAAAAATATGGCGGAATGGGGGCAGATGCCGTTACCACGGGCATAGTTGCTGAGGAGATTGCCGCGGCTGACCCCACCATGTCCATTCCAGTGATGTTTCTTGTCCACAATGCATGGTCATACCTTGTATCAAAATATTCCGGAAACGAGGTCGCCCAAGAGTTCCTGCCAAAAATGGCAAAGGGTGAAATCATAACGGCCATAGCATCCACGGAGCCCAATTTTGGATCTGACATTGGATCCATGACCACAACTGCCACCAGATCCGGCAGCGACTACATAATCAATGGAGAGAAGTCATTCATCAGCCTGGTGAGGGATGTCAGGGACTTCGGAGGAGGGTATGTCACAGTTGTCAAGACCGCACCTGATAAGGGCACATCCGGAGTGACACTTTTCTATACTCCTGACAGCAAGGATCATATTGAAATCACCAACCTGGAGGAAATGGGAAGAGAGGGATCAACCTGGGGAGCACTGAATTTCAGGGATTACAGGATCGGTGAGAAATTTATCCTGGGAAAAGTCAACCAGGGATTCAAGATAGTTCACGAGGGTTTCGAATTCGCCAGGTCACTGATTGCAGTTATGTCTGTCTCAACCGCCATGACGTGCCTGAACAATGGAATTGAATACATGAAGACAAGGAAGGCTTTCGGGCAGCCCATTGGCAAATACCAGGGCCTCCAGTTCCAGCTCGCCGACCACATGGCCAGGATGGAGGCTGCAAGGACCCTTGGTTTCAAGGCACTGTGGATGTATGACCAGGAACAGAAATACAAGAAATTCACAAGGTTCGAGGTGAGCCGGGAGGTTGCCACGGCAAAGCTGCTGGCCACCATATGGTCCTTCGACGCCATAAATGATGCACTCCAGTGGCACGGGGCATATGGATACACAAAATACAATCCGCAGGAGCTTGCCCTGAGGGGCGTCAGGTCATTCATGCTTGCAGAGGGATCCAGGGAGATAATGAAGATGATAATAGCAAGGGAAAGCCTTGGAAAGGAGTTCTTCAAGGAGTAAGTGAATCAGGTGAGCGAGGAGATAGGCATAGAAGATTTCAGGAAGATAGAGTTCCGGACCGGCAAGGTTGTGGAGTGCGAGAAGGTGCCACGTTCAAGGAGCCTTCTCAGGATTGTGGTGGATCTTGGAGAAGAGAAGAGGCAGATCATATCCAGCATATCGGAGTTTTACAGCCCTGATGAGATGGTAGGAAAGACCATAGTTGTGGTCACGAACCTGAAGAAGGCCAATTTCATGGGATTGGAGAGCCAGGGCATGCTACTTGCGGTGGAAAAGGGCGATTTCCTTTCTCTCTTAACCACTGACAGGGAATCATCACCCGGCCTGAGAGTGTCATAGGATGAACATAGCGGAGAAATACAGGGCTAAATCAGTTTCGGATCTCATCATCAGCCAGAGGATCCTGGATGACATCAGGAGCTGGCTGAAACTTTGGAATGAGGGGACCCCAACAAAGAAGGGGCTGATACTTTATGGCCCTCCGGGCTCTGGAAAAACCACCACTGCCCTTGCCCTGGCGGAAGAATCCGGTGTCCCGTTAATTGAGATGAACGCCTCGGACACAAGAAATTCGGATGCCATGAAGAGGATAGCCATGATGGGATCGCAGTATTCAGATCTCACCCTTATGGCAGATCATGCATCAGGATTCAACAAGATAATCCTCATTGACGAGGCCGACAACATATTCGAGGGCAGGAGCAGGGAGACCGGTGGAGATTCAGGTGGAATAACAGAGCTTGCCAAGGTTATCAGGAACACCAGGAATCCAATAATCCTGACCATGAATGACTTCTACGGATTCAGGCGGAAAAATGCAGCAAAGGAGATTATAAACAACTGCCTCACCATAGAGTTCAGGCAGTTCAGGAAGAAGAATGATCTTGATTTCAGGAGCTTCCGGCACAAGCTGACCGAGAGGCTCATGTTCATTGCCGGGAATGAGGGGCTGCAGTTCCGGCCTGAGATCGTGGACGCCCTCATAGAACGGAACCGTGATGACCTCAGGGCAACCATAAACGATGCAGTGAGCATGATGGCATACAGGGATGATCCAGATGCTGTTGGCCAACCTTCAATCCGGGATGCCCCCTCCGGCATATACGACGTCATGCATGCAACCTTCAAGGAGGGGGACTATGAGGGAATTCTCAGGGACCTCATGGACAAGGACTTCACCACGGAAGATTACTTGATGTGGCTTGACAAAAATCTTCCCATGGAGGCAAGGGATGCGGCAGACCTTGACCATGCGTATGATATCCTTTCAGTTGCAGACGTATTTGTGGGAAGGGTCATAAAGAAGCAACACTACGCATACAAGGGATATGCGGAGGAGATAGCGGCAGGCATTTCAACCGGCATCGTGCACCGAAACGAGAGATACGTGAAATATGAGTTCCCGTCCTACATAATGAAAATGTCCAGGCTGAGGGATAGCAGGGAAGGGAGGAGGTTTGCCACAGCAAAGCTTGCAAGATTCACACATAGTGGAAGGATGAGGATTTCCGGGAATCTGTGGTTCTATGGTGAGATGCTTAAGCGGAAGGAATTTTCCGCCATGCTTGAAAAACAGCTCAACATGAGTGAAAAGGAACTATCTGTTCTCAAGAAAGGCTGACTTCTCGCCAGGCTGGGATGATTCAGCAGGAATCCGGGAAATAACTTTTCTGCATTTCCTAATGGTTCCGCTTACATAGAAGGTTTCGGCATCATTGATCTTCTGGTTGAAATAAGAAACAAAAGGACCCATTGTGAATTGATCAGTAAGGTAAATGGCGAAATCCCCTTCCACATATTTCCTCTTTGCACGAAACAGGCGGAACAGCTCCCTGTCAATGAAAGTTATCCTCTTCTGGAGGCTGCCGATCCTTACAAGAACATACCGCTTTCTCAATGGATTGCCTTTCAACAAAGGTTGATGGCGGAGTTGTTAATTTAAGTGTCGAGACTCCGGACACCCATGAACTATTGCCAAGCCAATAACATATTTATAGACTTATACTCTACAGCTTCATTCACGAGAATTAGAGGTAAGATTTAGATGCCAGAGGTTCAAAGTACATACAGCATGGTCAGGGATGCCTGGAAGGATCTCAAGAAATCTGAGATCTACGGGTTGCAAAAAGAGAGAATGATCGCCTGGAGAAGCGGTTCTTCCATTGAAAGAGTAGAGAGACCCACTAGGCTTGACAGGGCAAGGGCACTTGGATACAAGGCCAAGGGCGGTTTCATCGTTGTCAGGGCCAGAGTAAGGAGGGGAGGAAGGAACAAGCCTAAAATAATGGGTGGAAGAAGACCAAGAAGGATGGGCTACAATAAACTCACCCCCAAGAAGAGTATCCAGTGGATTGCAGAGGAGAGGACTGCTGACATGTATCCCAACATGGAAGTTCTCAATTCGTATTATGTTGGCGAGGATGGACTCTACAAGTATTATGAGGTCATAATGGTTGACCGGTCACACCCTGAAATTGTTACAGACAGTTCCATCTCCTGGATTGCAGAACCGCAGAACAGGGGCAGAGTTTACAGGGGCCTTACCTCAGCGGGATACAAGGGAAGAGGCCTGAGAACAGGTAGAAGTGGAAGTTCCAAGAGCAGGCCATCCATAAGATCAAACGGCAGGCTCAGAAGATAATCCCCACAATTTTCCACTGACTTTTTTTCTTTGCCGCGGTGGCCCAGTGGTACGGCGCCAGACTTGAGATCTGGTTCCCTTGTGGATCGGGAGTTCGAATCTCTCCCGCGGCGTCATATTCGGTTCACGATTTCATTGATTGGCACCTCCTTTTTCTCTATCCGAAAAAAATCCTTCATCTTGGATTTAACCTCCTCAAGGGCCTCCTGCTGGTTCAGGTGCAGGTACATACCTCGGTTGTGCCATGATCGCTGTGTCCAAGCAGCCTTGAAACTGAATAGATGAAAACACTCTGCCTCAGGCAGTCGTACTTCTATAGTCCACACTCTGTCTGATGACATGGTAGGATTTTCTGCCATAATGACTGGGTTCCATGTTGCATGCCCACCTGGAGGCGGTGGGGCCAGGAAATCGAAAACACTTTCCATTACGCCTTCTGGATAGATCTTCGGCTTGCCGGACCTTGGGACATCATATATGCCTTCAGTGCCACGCGGTATGTAGCGACCCCACTTAATCGCAGTGTTCTGTCCTGAACGTATCTGCCATATCCGGGATCCTTTTCCCCGCGCATTTCGTAAAAGCAGCATGTGTGCTGTTTTCTCAAGTCCTGTTGGAACTCCCTCTGGCCACTTGGACTCTACTGCTTCCCTGGCATGTGATAACAGTGAAAGTATGTTAATTGAAATATAAATGGTAAAAACAAGGAAGCATTAGCCTGCCCATCTCTCTAACTTCTTGTCTGTGGCCTTGAGATAGTGACATGTTCCTCCATGAACGCTTCAGAATAAATTGAAATATGGAGAAAGACGGGAAAACCCCCCATTATTCTCCTTTAAACTTCGGTTTGCGCTTTTCCCTGAAGGCTTTTACTCCCTCCATGAAGTCATGTCCTTCCGACAGCTTGCCCTGCAGGCTTGCCTCTTCCTTCAGGAACTCATCCAGGTCGTAATAAATAGCCCTTGTTATAAGCTGCTTGCCCACAGAATATGCCCCAAAAGGTCCTTCTGCAAGATTTTCTGCCATTTTCATAGCCTCAACCATGGGATCTTCCACTACCCTTACCAGACCCATATTTTCAGCTTCTGCTGCAGAAAATTCACCGCCCTGTAGCAGGTATGGAAGTGCCCTTGCCCCGGCCAGTCTCGAAAGAATCAGCGTAAGCCCCGTATCAGGAGCCAGCCCTATGCCCTGAAACGCCATTACAAACCTGCTTTCACGGGATGCAAAAGAACGATCGCATGCAAGGGCAAGGCTCATCCCCGCCCCTGCTACAACGCCATTTATAACTGAAATGAACAGCTTCCTGCTGTACCTCATCTCCTTCAGTATCAGGTGAAAGGAATTGGACAGTTCGTTCTCTATATCTACACCGGCACCTTTTTCTGAAGAGGTTGAGACATCCGCGCCTGCAGAAAAAGCCCTGCCCTCCCCTGTCAGTATGGCCACACGTTTTCCTTCATCTGCGTTGAAATCTTTGAATGCCTTCAGGAGGTCCCTCCGAACCTCATCCCCAAGTGAGTTTAATTTTTCAGCACGATTTATTGAGATTATGGAAATGTGCCCTTTATCCTGCACCAGCAACGTGTCATACATAAGAATATCCCATGTAAATATCAAATGGACATTATTTAATTGTTTTGCTGGGCTAAAAGACAAAGCAATGCCCATTGCCTGATGAGGCATAATTTCAGTGCACAATCCCGCCGCAGATGCAGCCCTGTGGAATGCCCTGCGACAATACATTTCGCTGTGCCTTCAGTATGTTCAAATCCCATGGGTCAGGTTGTCAATACGGCCTCCATCCGCCACAATTACCTGTCCGTTTATGTATCTGGAATCATCTGAAGCCAGGAAGGCCACCACATCTGCAATGTCCTCGGGCCGCCCAACGCTGTTAAGCGTGGTCCTGCTTCTGAAATAGTGTTCAAGATCCGAGATCTCGCTGCTGTTCTTGTTCCCAATGGTCATGTCCGTTTCAACCCATCCCGGAGCAACGGCATTGATTCTGATGTGGTGATCCCTGAGATCGAATGCCAGACGTTTCGTTAGCATAATGACAGCTGCCTTTGTGATAGAATACAGGGTTGTATTTGGAGCGGCAGTTCCGATTCCAGCATTTGATGCTATGTTAACAACTATCCCTTTTCCCTTCAGATCATCCAGAAATGCCAGGACTGTGTTTATGCCCCCCTTAACATTAACAGCGAACATCCTGTCCATGGCATCTTCCCTGTATGACACAAAGTCCATGAGTTCCCAGTAGCCTGAGTTATTGACAATTATGTCAACTTTTCCCATTCTTGAGTGAATTTCTTCAGCCATCCTGTTTACCTGGTCTCTATCTGCCACATCTGCCTGGAATGCCATAGAATCTGGAATTAATCTGGCGAGGCTCTCAGCTTCATCTTTGCTCCTGTTATAATTGACGGCAACCCTGGCTCCCATGTTTCCAAGCTTTGTGGCAATGGACTTTCCAATGCCCCTTGAAGCGCCCGTCACAAGTGCAATCTTTCCATTAAGGCCATTTTCAGTCATGATCTGCAGATTTCCCAATGGGATATATCCTTTAGCAACCGCTTTTTATGGTTGGCCAGGTATAATGAATGATGACTGATCTTCACGTCAATACATCGTATTGAACGCCAAATATCATTCACACAATATTTAAATTAATGCTTAAAAGTCGAACAATCGGCGAAATTTCCCATAATTGATGAAAATTTTTTTATAGCTTAACCCTAATCACATCCGGGAGACAAAGTGAATCTCTGATGAATTCTCAGGAATCATTCCTTGCTGCTAACATCCTTGACATGGAGCTGGTGATAGAGAATGAGGGAAATTTTCCTATTGAGGCTTTTAGCCGTGATCACGATCTTTTCGTCCCAGCCGTCCTTTCCGCCGGTAACGGAAAAGTCTCAATGATGTATTATTTCTCAGAAGCAGCCGTGAAGGGAAAGAGAGATGTTGAAATTTTTCTCAGCAGGCACGGAGCCAGGAATAATGGAGGCATACTGACGCTTTACGGTTCAAGTTCCAAATTCCCGCAATATAATATGTTAAAGAGAATTCTTGACATACCATCGGTGCTGAACTATGCATCATATGTATGGAAAGGAAAGCATTATTTCCACTTCATATTCAGGCATGAATTTCTCCGCCAGGTTTCGGACACGCTTCTTTCACCCGAGGTACCTTCCGGGATAAATATACACCGCCTTTCCAGGAATGACAGGATGATTGACGTCCTGAGATGGATAGACAGCCACGTGGAATTATACGAAGTAACAGTTGATACCGTCCCACCGGCTGAGGAACTGTCTCCTGAAAGAAATCCCATTGGACTGGAGTGGGTTCGGGAGATAAAGTACAGAACCACAGACAGCTCAATCAGGGCTGTTTATTTTTCAGGTTCGGAGAAGGTGAGAGATGATGCAGTGAAAATCGTGGACAATATATATGAAATTGAAACCAGAAACGAGATGCTGGGCTTCCTGTCGTCAAGCGATCACAGCATAATGATACCATCTTTCCGGCGGATTCACACCCTGTCCGGAGGGATCTTTACCATAACTCTCATACTGCCTAAATCATTTGTCTCCGACTACATTAAAAAGATTTCAAGCTCACGTAAAGACTTCTTAAACTGGAGTGTGAAAATTCGGAACGTGAGGCCGTTTTCCTTCATGATGAAAAGGAGTGAAGATACAGGTGGAACCTGATTTAACACAACGAGCAATGGGGCTTCTTCAGACTGGTCGACTGGAATGAACACGCCCCCATTGTTTTCGTCATTAAACGTAGCTTCATTCGACAAATTTTTAAACATTACAAATCTTACTCAATGTGGACATACAGGAAAAGATAGCCGGTGAGATCACAATAGCGGAAAATCCTGGTGAAACCATCAGGAAATGGCGTGAAGAATTTCAGGTGTCTCAGCTGGACCTGGCCAGGTATCTGGAGATATCGCCATCGGTCATCAGTGATTATGAATCCGGCAGGCGTAAATCGCCTGGTGTTACATCCATAAGAAAGATAGTTAATGCACTGGTGGAGATCGACCTGAAGAGGGGTGGGCAGGTACTCAGGCGATACAACAGTGGTATGCCTTCTGATGCCATCATAGACATAAGTGACTACAGCCACGATATATCACTTGAGAGGGTGATCCGCATGATAAGCGGAACAAACTATTCCTCCATAGGCCTGAACAGGTATATACGGGGATACACTATTGTTGACGGAATCAAGGCAATCCTGTCATTCTCATACTCAGAATACAGCAAGCTCTACGGATGGTCAAGCCAGAGAATAATATTCTTCACGGAGGTAAAGCTTGGAAGGAGTCCCATGATCGCAATCAGGGTACATCCACTGAAGCCTGCCGCTGTTGTATATATTCAGCCGGACAGGATAGATGACCTGGCGGTTAAGCTTGCAGACGTGGAAAATATCCCGCTGATCGTTACGGAACTTGATGCACCTGCAATATCAAAGATTATGGCGTCTCTGAAATGAACGGGTTGTCATTTCTGCTAAGTTAGAAACAGGGAACATGAAGTTTTCCTGATTCAAACCACAGCCATAGCCAGATACTGCAGCATTTATTGCCTGAAACGCCCTAGATCGCACTGTTGCGCAAGGTTGGCTGGCGCCTGTCCTGTTCAGCCAAATCTCAAAAATTATAACTGATGGCTCATTTCAGATATTCTGATGAAGAGAGTTGCACCGGGGATTCTGGCCGTGATCATAATTGTTGCCATTCTTGTGGGGATAACGGCATATTCAGGCGAATTCCCTCCGGCGTCGGTTGTGGAATCCTACAGCATGGAACACTCCTCCAGCTGGGAATGGGGCACCATAAACGTTGGAGATATTGTTATCGTAAAGTATGTCCCCAATCCGGTTGAGAATGTTGTAACATATGTGACCGGGAGAATCACCAACTTCTCCACCTATGGCGAATACGGGGATGTCATCCTCTACCACGATCCAGACGGGAACACCGTAATTCATAGGGCCATGTTCTACCTCACCTGGAGTGGTGGCATGCCCGTTGTACGTGGATACACAAACCAGAGCTGGCTGAAGTTATACGGAATGAACATCGTGATTTACGACTGCGGCTATTCCCACAGGAATCTTCTTGTGAACGTGTCGCGCTTTGTGAACGAAAGTGGTTTCATCACCGTTGGTGATCATAACCTTGCAACTGCACCATCTTTCTATTTCAATGCAAAGTATGACGCATATCTTGCCGCGGATCAGAACGTGGGCATTACCCCGGCCCCGGTTAAGCCTAGCCAGGTTGCTGGAATTGCCAGGGGCCAGATTCCATGGTTTGGCCTCATAAAGCTCAACCTCATGAGGCTCGAGGGGGACTGGCCTTACTATAACGAGGTGCCTGCCCACAGCTATGAGTACCTTGGCACCTCACTCTTCCTGATTTTCCTGGCCATATTCTTCCCGTATCCATATCTGGGAAAAGGCCGCAAGAGAAAATGAATTAATATTGGAAGCTATTGTCTGACAATGAACCCTTTCACATTGGCTGCGCTCATATTCTCCATAATAGCCATAGCATTGTGGATAGTGACCTTTACCCAGAGCAGATCGCACCGAGTCACACCTGCCGCCCCTGAGGAAAAGCCATCAGACGCTGAGACTCATCCTGCTGTGGTGGAGGATCATGTGGAACCTGCCGCACCACCGGCTGCGGAAAATAATGACCAGGAAGATTTCATGAAGGACCTCGCAAAGTTCTCTCAGATGGTCAGGAAAAACCTGGAGATCATCAACACCAGGATAGGGATCAAGTTCGACATCAAGCCCCTGTCGCAGAAGAGCCGGGATACAGGCCATGAAAAATACGTAGCGTCGATGGATATTTCCGGTGAAACAAAGAACGTAGAGAACCAGAAGCCGCCAGATCATTAGGCCACGGAGAACAGATCCTGAGTCTTTTTTCTACCCGGGAAGCACCCGATCTAGGTACCAGTCCGTGGAGAATTCCATGATATCATCCATTCCCTGTCCAACCCCCAGGAACAGCACTGGCTTCCTGAGCTGGTCAGCTATGGTTATTATGGCGCCCCCTCTTGCGTCGGTGTCGAGTTTTGTAAGTACAACGCAGTCAAATGATGTCTCCTTCATGAATGTTTCAGCCTGGTACACAGCGTCCTGGCCTATCATTGCATCCAGCACGAGAACAGTGAGGTCAGGCTTTGCCACCCTCTTCATTTTCTTCATCTCCTCCAGGAGATTCTTGTTGGTCTGCATCCTGCCTGCTGAATCGATCAAAACATAGTCAAGGTTCCTGGCCTTTGCATGATCGATTGCATCGAATGCCACAGATGCCGGATCGCTTCCTGCTTCATGCTTTATGAGATTTACCCCGATATCCTGACAGAGAAGGCTCAACTGCTCGATTGCGCCTGCCCTGAAAGTGTCTCCAGCAGCAACAATAACACGCTTGCCATTCCTCTTGAGATAATTTGCTATCTTTGCCACAGTGGTGGTCTTCCCCGTTCCGTTTATCCCCAGAAAAAGGATAACAAAAGGTTTCTTTCCGGGGTTGAGCATGTCAATGCCAGTTGAATTCCCATCAAGTATATTCCTGATGGATTTTCTAAGGGCGTCCCTGAGGTCCGCCTGGCTCACCTTCTTTCCAGGCCTTTCCAGGTACTTATCCAGATCAGCTATGATCCTTTCCGATGTCTCCAGGGACACATCCGATTCAAGAAGGGCATCCCTTACAGAATTTTCAATATCCCCTTTCCTGAGAACCTCATCACTGCCGGATGAACCTTTGAAAAGACCTGAGAGCTTCTTCCTGAAATTCTCAAACATGGCGTTTATCCCTTGTTTCTGCCCATCTGGTTCTGGACTGCAGCAACAAGTGAGTTGTACCTGTCCGAAATTTCAGTACGCCTCTGCTGTATGTTCTGAACCGAATCCTGTATTTCCTTGATGTTCCTGTCCAGCCTGCCAAGGGTCACGCTGGAATCCTCCTCAATATAAAGATCAGAACCTATGGGGACGAACAGCTTTTCTTCGTTATGAAGGTCTGCCTTCATGTAAATGCCAGCCCCGATGCCGATTTTAACATCCTTAGAATCCTTGAGATAATTTTCCTTGAGCACCACCAGAGCGCGGTTATATTCGTCCATGCCCCTCACAAGGACTGAGAGCTGGTTGTCGATGGAATCAATCAGGGATTTCAGGTAGTCAAGCTCTTCGGATATTCCCACGCTGTTACTGTTTTCCATCCTCTTTCACTCCAAAAATTTTCCGGCTTTCCACCAGTGATTCCAGTACAGGCATTGGGTCACCGGATAAATAACTTATGAGGGCGCCACCTCCGGTTGAAGCGTGCGTTATACGCCCCATGAGGTTGAGTTTCTCCAGGGCGCTCAGGGTATGCCCGCCTCCTGCTATTGTCAGTGCATCAGAGTTTGCCACGGCCTCCAGGATTTCCCTTGTTCCCACGGAATATTCCTCTATCTCGTACATTCCCATAGGGCCGTTGAGGAAAATCCCCCTGGCTTCCGATATTATGGATGAGAACCTTGCTATTGACTCGAGGCCTATATCGGCAATAAGCTGGTCATCCGGTATCCTGTCATTTATGCTGAAGAGCCTGCCCATGGGGTTCAGCACGAAATCTTCCGGCATGATTATCTTTCCGGGATAGGATTTGAGAAGCTTGCCGCATGTTTCAATGAGCTTTCTGTGGTCCTTATTGTTCTTCTCGATGAACTCACGGTTTTTGCGGCCTATGTCAAAACCGCTTGCCCAGAGGAAAGCATTTGCAACCACTCCGCCAACGAGTATGCTGTC
>JAKAQT010000141.1 GCA_021819605.1 Thermoplasmata archaeon | reverse complement strand
GAAGACTTATGTCCCAGAGTCGTGTAAGTATCTGTTTTTCTCTATATCATTATCAAGGCGTTCCAGTTCTCTGAGGGTTTTAATCAGATATCATACAACACAACAATCTCATACATGCATATCTGTTGCTTAACCCTTTAAGCACGGATCTCATATCTGAAATGTTTCTGATGCGGGTTACTATTCCATTTCATCCGATATTATATCAATGATATCTCAGAGTCCTGCAGGAATAGAGGCTAAATTTCATGTTGTATTGTTCTTTCTCACTTTTCCGTTCTTAATGGGGGGGAATCCTGGAAGACGCGGTGAAACAGAACAGGCTCAGGCCTTCCGCACCGCTCATAGGATTTGATACTCACCGTTCTTAATGGGGCTGACCGGATTTGAACCGGTGACCTCCCGGTTATCAGCCGGGTGCTCAAACCATGCTAAGCTACAACCCCTGTTTCCAGAAATACTGGAAATGGAAGCCCCCTAAAATTGGAGGAGCCGTAATAAACATTTCGCAACCTTACAGCATATGTGCTGGTTCAGGATTCCATTTTTGCCTGATCATTTCCTTTGAGAGATTTCATTCAGGTTTTCCGAAGAAGCTGCACAGACCGGGCAGATCTCGCTGGATGACGGCTGACCGCATACTGCGCATTTTCCCACTGCCGTATCTGAGCCGCCCCGTATTGAGGGCTTGATCCTGTCAAGGAAATTCAGCAGCGCAAATCGTGTTCCAGGGGAGCGCTCCTCAAGTGTTTCCACAACGTCGCGAAACGTGTTTCTCTGTGCTTTTTCATAGTAAGGGCACCATGAAGCATCAAAGTTGATCCCCTTCAGGATGGCGTAAAGCATTACCTCCTTCTCGGGAATGCGCCTCAGCGGCAGTATCCTCCTGACCATGCCGTCCCGGGAATCGCTGTGCGGTGCCATTCTTGCCAGCCTGTCCACATCTCCTCGGGCCACATTCATGAGTATTGACTGGGAATAGTCATCAAGATTCATGCCCAGGGCAACATAATCCGATTCAAGGGAGAGGCTTTCAAGGTTCATCATCTGCCTCCTCATGGGGCCGCATCGTGAGCATGGAATGACTTCTGGGTTTTCCGAGACAACACGATCCATAGTTGTGCCGAAATGATCCTTAAATGATATGGTCGAATGCTCCACACCCAGCATCCCGGCAAGCATCCGTGCCTTCTGCAGACCCGAACTGCGGTAGCCTTCTATACCCTCATCCACTGTGAATGCCTTCAGGGTTACATTTTTCCTGCCCTTGAATAGTTCTGCCAGGGAATAGAGAGTCACAGAACTGTCCTTGCCTCCTGAAATCGCAACTGATATGGTAATGTGTGAACCGGAAAATGAGACCTGTTCCCTGATCTCCCTTCTTATTCTCCTGTCAACTGAAGCGGTGAAGTGATCTGCGCAGAGCATTTCTCCGCTGTACTTTGCCTCATAAACAGCGTCCCTGCCACAGATGGTACACTTCATGGAGGTGTATGATCATCACCATTATTGCTCTTTCCAATGCGAATCGTGAAAATGTGGTGAAATATGACTTAGGGCTTACGCCTAAGATGGAATCTCAACCGTGATCATTTATACGGTAATCTGCCAGCCAGTCATGAAATGGGTCTTTCCTTGATACCTTCTGCCCCTGCAGCTTCATATCCAGAGTTGAATGCTGCCAGATTTGCTTCTACCGCCTTTCCGGAAAATATCCTGGTGATCTCGCCTTCCAGTATTTCCCTTGGGATGTCCAGGAGGCCAAGTCCATAAAGGAAACCGGCAATCACGGTGTTCACGGTGCGATAATTCCCTGCTGCCCTTGCAAGCTCCAGTGCGTTTATGCTGTGCAGTTTGACTTCCTTCTGGATTGTCCTGCTGATGTCATCAATGTCAGGATACTGCTTCCTGTTGATTCCCAGCGAAACAGGGGGTAGCTTTTCCGTGCTCATCACCATGACTGTTTGTGGCCCAGCCCTCTTGAGCGACCTGAGTGCTTCAAGCGGCTCCAGTGCCACGATTATATCCGCATCGCCGTCAGGCACAATTGGCGCATAATAGTCCCCAATCCTGACGTCCACTGACACTGAACCTCCCCTCTGGGCAAGTCCGTGTATCTCTGACATTATTGCTTTCTGTCCCGCCGACATTGCCGCGTTTGAGATCATTAGACCAAGGGTCACCACGCCCTGTCCCCCGACTCCTGCTATGATGATATTATGCTGCATTAGCCTCACCCTCAAGTTCTATCGCATGGAACGGGCAGACATAGGGCTGGGTGCATACGCTGCATCCGTCGCAGATGTTTGGATCGATGACAACCTTGTTGCCCGATATGGACATTGCAGGGCAAGCGAAGTTAGTGACGCAGTTCATGCAGCCAGTGCACTTATCAGGATTCACCCTGTACCTGACCTCAACCCCTAGCTTCCTGTTCCTGTTGTCACGGAGTATTGCACATTCACGCTTGGCTATGATCACGGACACCCCGTCATGCCTCAGCGCATCCATGACGGCAGTGAGGGTCTCCTTCAGGTCGTATGGATCCACGACCTTCATGAAATCTACTCCTGCTGATTTGACCACATCCTCTATGGATACTTCCCTTGTGGACTGCCCTGCAAGAGATAAGGGAGTTCCTGGATTTGGCTGCCTGCCAGTCATGGCTGTGATATCAT
>JAKAQT010000032.1 GCA_021819605.1 Thermoplasmata archaeon | reverse complement strand
GTAGAGATGCTCACTGAAAGAGTTAACGTCTCTGCCAGGGCGCTTAGGGACGGAAAATGGAACATCACCCCTGCAGCAGAGCTGGTTCCCGGTGACATAGTGCATGTAAGAATGGGTGACATAGTTCCTGCAGATATCAAGATAATCTCCGGGGAAGTTCTTTCGGATCAGTCCGCCCTTACAGGTGAATCCGAGCCAGTGCGCAGGGGAAAAGATGGAAGAATATATTCCGGGACAGTCACCAAAGGTGGGGAGGCAACAGGCGTTGTCGTGGCAACCGGCAGCAACACATTCTATGGGAAAACGGCTGAACTTGTGAATAAGGCAAAGGCCGGCTCACATCTTGAATCACTGATACTTTCAATAGTGAAATACCTGGCAGCAATAGATGCTGCTCTGGTCATAGCCCTCATAGCTTTCGCCATTTTATATGGCGTATCAATCCTTGAGGCTCTGCCTTTCTCACTTGTAGTCCTGATTGCATCCATTCCTGTTGCCCTGCCTGCAACCTTCACCATTGCAACAGCATACGGCGCAGTTGATCTTTCCAGGAAGGGCGCACTTGTTACAAGGCTGAGCGCAGTGGAGGACGCTGCATCCATGGATGCCATATGCTTTGACAAGACCGGCACCCTGACACAGAACAGGATTTCCGTTATCAATCCCATCGCCATGGGATGCGATTCCGGTGACCTCATCAGGTATGCCATGCTTGCCTCTGACGAGGCCAGCCTGGATTCCATAGACATGGCAATACTAGCCTATGGAAAGGCAAACGGAATTGATACAGGGCCTGTCACCAGGGTAAAGTTCACACCTTTCAGTCCTGCCCTGAAACGCACTGAGGCAACTATCCAGATCAATGGAACCACAGTAACCGTTACTAAGGGTGCTCCACAGGTGATTGCACAGCTGTGTCACAATCGTGATCATGAGGAGGTCATGTCAAAGGTCAGGGATCTGTCACTGAAGGGCTACAGGTCACTGGGTATTGCCATAATGAACGGAAATGAATGGAGGTTCTGTGGTATAATACCGCTACATGATCCCCCAAGGCCAGATTCTGCCAAACTTGTGGGGCAGCTCAGGGATCTTGGGGTCAAAGCCAGAATGGTGACTGGAGATTCGACACCAATTGCCATGGAAATAGCCAGGGAGGTGGGCATAGGGGAGAGAATATGCAGGATGGCTGATGTTAAGGCCGGAACCGTGAATATTGATGACTGCGATTCCTTTGCGGAAGTCTTCCCCGAAGATAAGTTCACCATAGTGACCATGCTGCAGAAGGAGGGCCATATTTCAGGCATGACCGGAGATGGTGTTAACGATGCGCCAGCCCTGAAACAGGCGGAAGTCGGAATAGCCGTCGCGTCCGCCACGGATGTGGCCAAGGCCTCCGCCAGTATCGTCCTGACTCACGAGGGAATTTCAGACATCGTGAGTGCAGTGGAGGATGGCAGGAAGATTTTCCAGAGGATGCTGACGTACACCCTGAACAAGATAATAAAAACAATTCAGGTGGCGCTATTTCTCACAACATCATTCTTTATCTACCGGTTCTTTGTTACAACTCCATTTGATGTCATACTGCTGCTCTTCGCAAATGACTTTGTCACCATGTCAATAGCCACGGACAACGTGAGCTATTCCAGAAGTCCTGAGAAGTGGAACGTCAAGTCACTGGTGGGATCGTCCATGAGTCTTGCCATACTCATACTTGTGGAATCCTTTGCCATACTGGAAATTGGAATCCTGCTTGGATTGAATGTGAGCCAGATACATACGTTCATATTTGACATGCTGGTATTTTCCGGGCAGTTCACTGTTTACATGGTGAGGTCCAGGAGGAGATTCTGGGATTCCAGGCCAAGCAGGTGGCTGTTGACAGCATCCGCAGCAGACATAGTGGCAATATCCCTTATTTCATGGCTT
This sequence comes from Thermoplasmata archaeon, assembly GCA_021819605.1. Classification (GTDB taxonomy): domain Archaea; phylum Thermoplasmatota; class Thermoplasmata; order Thermoplasmatales; family Thermoplasmataceae; genus UBA509. The sequence goes on along the minus strand of JAKAQT010000032.1, from coordinate 11,326 downwards.
GGCATACTTGTCACAGCAATACCTCTGATGGATGTGCTGCTTGTGCTGCTCCTGACCTTTGTGGCCATGGCCCTTATTGACCTGGGAAAGAATGTCATTTTCCGCCACTTCAGCATATGAACTGGTGCATTCCATGGCCGGATGGTATGATGCCAGCCGGAAAAGCCTGAATCCATATCAGTGAATACAGCAGCGGCTGAAAAATGAGAAAGGCAAGGAAAGTGATCCATTTTGCCCGGGTCTTATCTTACTATGAGTACAGAAACTGGAGAGTCGGCAGAAACCCTTTCAGACACTGATCCAAATAATATGCCCTTGCGGAATCCGTGCTTCCTGTTTCCCATGACTATGAGGTCCCCGTTGAACTCCTTTATTGTGTTGAGTATTGATGAAACAGGCTCACCGGTCCTCACGATACCATGAACCTTATCCAGGCCATTGTTCCTGAGCGTCTTTGCAATCTCCTCAATTCTCTCCTTTGATTCCTTGACAATTGCATCATTCTGCTCCATCAGTATTTCCGCTGCTCCGGCAGAATCGCCAATTGGGGCGTACACAGGCTTGACCACATTGAGCAGGTATAGTGTCGCCTCACTGTTCTGACCCACCAGAGACGCTGCAAATTCAACCGCCTTCATGGATTCCTCAGAAAAATCAACTGCGCATATTATGCTCTTTATTTTTTGCTTCATGTCCATATTTACCACCAGTAAACCATTATGGTTTTTTCAGATCAGTCCATGTATTCATGACATATGTGGTTATAAATTATTATCCTGCAATATTAGTTACATTCTGTACAGTGCTCTTCTCATTCTTTCGTAGATTGAGTAGATGAACACCAGAGATGATACTCCGGTAAGGCCATGTTTTCGTGACCAGTCAATCTCCTTGACCAGGTATGTAAGGTGATGGCTCTTGTCCTCGTGAGGCGTGTAATCCTCGCCGTTCATGTAACTCATTATATTGTTTATTATTCTGTTCTTTTCACTGTATTCAATATACCCCAGCCTGCTGCCGACCTCCACCATTTTTATGCCGGAAAGGTATGTGGCCTTCACCATTTCTGCCTTCGACATCCACTTTGTTTCATAGTTCAGGAAGTCGTCCCATGACTTTCCCCTGTCCAGAAGATTATAGTAGTCCATGATTTTTCTGGCAAATATGGTAAACCCGTATTTTTCAGGCATTTCGTAAAACAGCGATCCTGGATCAAGGAAAGGTGCAAGTGGCGAGATGAAGCCATATACTGGCATTTCTGCATCGCCGTAATCACTGGAGAGGTGTTCAGAATATGTTGCATCCCTCATTACATCCACCATGGTCTGGTTTGGCAGGCCTATTGAGAAATAGACATCAAACTTCTTTGAGCCGTACTCCCTGGCGAGAGCTATTGATTTTTCCAGTTCATCGTTGGAGTAGAACCTTCCAGTGGCATTTCTAATTTTTATGTCTGAAGAATCAGGGGATATCTCGCACGAGAAGTCTTTGATTTTACTGGAAAGATACTGGAAATATTCCCTTCCCGGTGGGACAAAATATTCGGTGAGCAGAGGCATGTCCAGTCCTCTTGAGTTGAATTCCGAGAAAAGCTCCCTGTAGTACTTTTCACCGGTCTGGTTTAAATCCCCTGCTATGAAAACGGGAGAATTTATGGTCTCCTTCACCGACTCCAGTTCTTCTGCAATTCTTTCAGGAGACCTCTTCACCGGAGAGGTGAAAAAATATCTGTTCTTATATGCAAAATTTGATCCACCGCAAAATCCGCAGTTATACTGGCATCCCCTCTGAACCAGAGTCATTGCCACAGGGTTCTTTATCCATGCATAATAAGGCAGGTGTCCCCGGATATCATGGTATTTGATGGAGTTCCTGACAAGGATTCTATAATTTATGAATACCTCAGCAGTGGGATTATCGTCCTTCAGAGGAGGGTTTCTCCTTATTTTCCCCCCATCCCTGTACAGCAGGTTCGGGACATTCTCAAGGCTGGAACCTTTCTCAACCGCATCCAGGAGGCTTATGAGCTGCTTCTCAACAAAATCTCCGGCCAGTATGAAATCAACGGCCTCATTGCTCTGCATTATGTCCTCTGCGAAATAGGATGAAGAAAACCCGCCCAGAAGAACCTTCCTGTCGGGATGCAGTTTCTTGACAATCCTTGCTATATTGAACGCGCCATGCACGTGAGGAAGCCAGTGCAGATCAATCCCATAGATAGCGGCATCAATGTTCTTGATGTAGTTTTCAGCGTCGAACCTGTCATCGGAGAGCATCAGAACCGCCAGATTGGAAATTCTTCCGTTGAAACCCTGTGATATGGCATAATTCAGCATGCTTATGAAACCGACAGGATACATTTCAAAAACAGGAGTGGATGGTACCACGTCGCCTATTGGCCCCTCCTTGAGATTACGTTTCCTGAAATCATAGATGCTCGGGGCATGAAGAAAAGCGATGTCGGTATTCATAGGATATGTAACTCCACTAAGTACAAAATGGTTACAGCTTAACTGTCAGTCCCTTGGGGGCAATATCATGTCAGCAAAGTCTGTTATGACCCCGGAAGACCCTGCTTCCTTCATGAGCTTCGCAATCCCAGGATCGTTTACAGTCCAGGGGAAGATTTTCTTTCCGCGCTCTGAAAGGAGCCTGACGGCATCCGCAGCGTGGTATGTATAATCAGGAATAAGTATGCTGTATGAATCTATTATTGATTCTGGATCCATTCCGTGTTCAAGATAGAATGCCATTGATTCCCTGTCATAAATGATCCCAATCTGCTGCCGCCTGTCAAGTTCGCGATACAGACGCAGAGCATCATGATCGAATGATGTAATTATGATATTCTCCCTCATTTGAGACGCTTCGATAACTTCCCTGATCCTTCCGCACATGTTCTTCCTGTAAGAAACATCCTTCGTGGCAGAGACTTTCAATTCCACGAAAACAGTCTTTCCGGAAACGGATTCAAGGGCTTCCCTGAGGGTTGGGATCTGTTCTGAACCCGCAACCTTCAGGTTTCTTATTTCACCGAAGTTCATTGCAGATACTGGAGCGTCCTGGCCGCACATCCTTCCTGTGGTGAAATCGTGAAACACCACTGGCACGCCATCCTTTGAAAGCTGGACATCCAGTTCCACTCCATCAGCCCCTGAGGCAAGTGCCATCCTGAAAGACTTCAGTGTGTTTTCCGGGGCAAGGCCCGGCATTCCCCTGTGCCCAATGATGAGGAATTTTTTCTGTCCGTCAGACATTGTACAGTACCTATACGGCGCTTCTATGAAATCCTTGTTGCCACTATCTTCACAAATCCCTCTGAAAACTCGGTACTGTCCGCTCCATAACCATAGGATGCAAGAAAGCCGGAAAGGCCTTCTGCTGTGCATCTTGCAGCATCCGTGCTGTATCCGGCACCGGAAATTATCACTGTTGCTTCATCCCCCTCAATCTCTATGCTGAAAACATTTGCGGGTATCTGCTCCCTGTATTCTGTTATGAATCTTGCGAAATCCGGAAGCGTTTTTGCGTATTTCCGCAGGATGTTGCCTATGATTACTCCCTTCTCCCTCCACTTTTGAATGATTTTATCACCTGATGCCTCAAGGGATGAATGAATCATGGCATCCAGCAGGGTGGACGGGACCGGCACGGAATCGATCTCCTTAAGGATCAGGAGCACCCTGAACGATCTGACTACATCCTCAGGCCTGATTCCGGATTCCTGGGATTCAAGGAATATGCTGACTGCTTCCCCCATAACGGCACTCACGGTTCTCCCGTTTCTACTGGCATAATCTTCTATTGCCTTTATGAGGTCGTTCTTCAAGCTTACGTTGACCCTACCCATGGATTGCCTCCGGTGCCATGAAGGAATATTGCCTTCCTCTATGTGCTTTTAACGGTGGGTTCATGTCATGTATTTTATGAACATTTTTGCACAATTTTGTACGTGAAATATTAAATATAAACATCAACTGAGTGACAATCATGGTGTCAGTGATCAATTTCGACAGGTTCCTCATGGGCTACACACTTGGGGCGCACATACTGATTGTGACACTGAGCATTTCACTTTCTGTCATTGTTTCTGCCGCCGAATTCATAGGGCTTAGAAGAAAGGATGTGTATTTTGAATCCCTCTCTCGCCGCCTGGCAAAGGCACTGGTCATTTTTTTCGCCGTGGGGACTGCCAGCGGCACCGTTCTGGCTGTTGAGCTCTTTGCTCTATGGCCAAGCTTCATGGTATTCATCGGCAAGGTTGATATTCTTCCATTCTATTATGAGGTGTTCGCCTTCTTCCTTGAGACCATCAGCCTGGTTCTCTATGTTTATTACTGGGATGCTTTCCGGAACAGGTACAAGCACTGGGCACTTTCCCTCTTTGTAGCCATAGGAACAGTGATGTCGGCGGTTTTCATCACAATGATCAATGCATTCATGAATACGCCGGCTGGCTTTACCCTGGTTAATGGGCAGCCCACAAACATAAACCCACTGGCGGCAGTCATGGCACCTTCAGGATTCGTGGAAATATCTCATGTTGTGACCACAACGCTCGCTGCAGGATCATTTCTGCTGCTTGCCTATCTGGCATTCAGCTACCTGAAGAACCATACACAGGATTCCAGAATTTTCTACAGAAAGGCAATGATGCTCACCTCGGTTGTGGGGTTCATTGCCCTTCTGCTGGCGGGCATAACCGGAGATTCCAATGAAAGAATGCTCATATCACTCCAGCCTCTCAAATACGCGGCAATTGAGCTGAATCTTCACCCGGCTGTAAATGCGCCTGAAATGCTTGGAGGAATAATGATCAACGGACATCCGGAATACTATATCACCATCCCTGGCCTGCAGAGCATACTGGCCTTTCTCACACTGAACTCAAAGACTGCGGTCCCAGGGCTCTCCCAGTTTCCGTCCAGCCTCTGGCCTCCTCTCTTTGTGCATCTTACTTTCGACGTTATGGTTGGTGGGGGGACGCTTGTTGGCTTATTCGCCCTCTATCTCATGTACCTCCTTGTAAGGAGAAAAGACCTTACTGGCAGACTTTCACTTTATGGAATGCTGGTTGCCGGTGTTCTCATAGAGGTGGTTTACGATTCAGGCTGGGTGACAGACGAGGTTGGCAGGCAGCCTTGGATCATCTACAATGTCATGACTGTGTCTCAGGCGGCAAACACTTCTCCTTCGGTGGTGCCGCTGGGCATAGCCATAATAATCTTTTATCTCGTCCTTGTGCCCTTCACTTTCTATTTTGCGGCGAAGGTGCTCAGGCAGGAAAGGATTGAAGAGGAACTTGAAAAAAGCAGGGGGTCAAAATGGTACAGATCATTCATCCCGAAGTAGGACTGAACCTGGCGATTTTTGCCATGCTCTTTGCACTCCTGTCCACGGAGCTCATGGCAGCCTCCGCCATTCTGCTCAAATACAGGGAGAGCGAGCGCAAGGTGTTCAGATACCTTGTCCCAATATGGGAAGTTACAGGAACATTCTTTGTATTTTACGTGGTAAATCTTGAAGCCCTGATCCCATCGGCGCTGCCCTTGATTGCATATTCATTCATCAGTTACATCCTGCTATTCCTCATACTATATGTTTTGAGGAATGCGTCCATAATATCTGCCGAATACATATGGAAAAACCGGAAGATCAACCGCAGATTCCTTTACAGCATCTATGCCATCATAACATTTGTCCTGGGAGCAATGATACTTGTTATTTACACGGCATTCATCAGCGGGAGGGGCATAGATTATTCCAGGATGACGTTCAGCCTTTCTGCCTTTGCGTCTTTCCTTCCAGATGACGGTTTCATAATCGGCTCTGCAATCCTCCTCTTTGGGTTCGGGTCCATCTTCTACGGGCTGGATGTGAGGCGTTTTCTGCCTCCTGTGGTTATAATAGCTGGAATGGCAATTGCCGGGGTATCCTTTGTTTATCTGGGGAACCTGAATAATCCGTACGCCCTGGCCGTGCCTGTCATACTTACAGTTCTTGTGCCGGTGCTGTGGCTCTCTGGCAAGACGAGGGCCATTGTGCAGAACAAGATTGTTTTTCAGGGTTTTCTGGCTGTTTCGGTATTTTTCCTGGCATATTCTCAATATCCGGACCTCATGGGGAAGTCCCTGAACATATTGGGGCTGCTGAACAACAATGCAATGCAGACGCAGGTTTTCTACACAACAGTCATAGGCGGTATAATCCTCCTGCTCCTGACACTGATGTATTTCGATGTTGCTTTCAGGAAGGGAGAGCGAAACCGGGATCAGCAGTCTGAATCAGCAGACTGATCAGGGTTCTTCTGCCCTGAGAATTATATGCCTGGGCTTTCCCCTGAGGATGCTCTTGCCCTGTTCTGTTGTTTCCTTGAATGGCCTGCTGGCAATGAACTTCCTGAAAGAATCAACACTGTCCCATTCACTGAATATCATGTATTCCCCTGGAACTGAGACATCCCTGTAGAGCCTGGCGTCCCTTATTCCTGTGTCGTTTTCCATGAGAAACTTTATGACGCCCCTGAATGTTTCCTCAAACTCCTGTTCCTTGCCACTTACAACTGAATAGAAAAAACCCACATTAATCATAATTTGAAAGGTTCATGGGACATATAGAATTAACTGATCCTCCCATCCACATTGCACCTGAGGCCCAGATCCACCATTCTTGCCGCCCAGATATGCGCCCTGCATACCGTGATTGGGACATCGTTAACGAAAAGAGTAGATGTCACGAATGTCTTCTTTTCATAGGCAAGTTTCCTTATGTTGTTTATGGGAAAAACCACATCCCCTTTCCTTGACTGAAAAACCAGCCTGTCATTGTAAAGAAACAGCCGGCCCTTGGTGTCATGCATGAATGCCAGATCCATGATTACAGGATCATCACTGTTCTGCAAGTTTCTCTTCCTCCACTATATTCACTGTTTTTCCTGCCCTCCTGACCAGATCAGGCCTTCTCTTCTTCAGGAGCACTGCATATGATATTGCGAATGCCAGATACACGGCTGCCACCATTACGGCCTCTGTCACCGGGAAGACTGGAGGCCAGACGCTTTCATACAATACAAAAATGAATATTGCAGTTGCAATGATGGGCAGCACATAATGCTCAATCGGATGTATGACCTTGTGAAGCTTCCTCTTGTGGAATTCCTTCAGGCGCCTGAAAAGTGTTATGACTGATGTGTTCAGCAGGATGTGCGTTATTATAAGCCCAACCAGTGCTATTGTTGTCAGCAGATCAAATGTGTCTGACAGGACTCTTGTCACATATATTCCAGTTGCCGCTCCCGAGATTAGCCTGATGGGCGATATTCCCATTGAGTGGGCAATCAGGAATGCCGCTGTCAGGGAACCCACACTTGAAAATGTCCCTATAAAAGCAAGTGCCTTGCTGGGTGTCACCCATCGCCTGCTTATGTGCGCAAAGAATTTCGGGATTATTCCATCCCTTGCCATGGCAAAGTATACCCTTCCCGCATTGGACTGCATTGCAACCGAATCCGAAAATGCCGAATTGAATGCTACCAGCGCCAGCATGAGCCCACCGGCTATCCCGGTGTACAGGGTCGCAACAATTATCCCGGGAATGTTGCTGGCTGCAAAGGATGTCATGAGCGAGACTCCCCAGCCAACTGTCATGGCGTAGGCAACCTCAGTCAGGACTATCCCCACTATCAGGAGACCGTAGACGAGTGATTTTGTAATGTTCCTGCTGCTTTTCACCTCCTCGCCCAGAGGAGCCGATCCGCCATATCCTATGAAACTGGTGAGCCCAAATATCATTCCCAGCCCCACTCCTGACGCCGGTCCCCCAACAGATGCAAAATTCCCGGAATAGGAGGGCCAGGCACCTGGATTGAACACTGCCAGGGTGTTATCATGGGCCTTGAAGATAATTATGGCAGATAGAACTGCAAGGAAAGCAACCTCAAAGAATGCTGCAATCCTCACGTACTTCATCTGTGGCCTGATTCCAAGAATTGCCAGGCCTATGGGCAGTACGATGAAAAGAAGTATGAACGGTATCCAGACCCATGCAGGCAGGCTGATCCTGAAGAAATATTCAAGAACCCCGGGAAGCACCACTCCTGCAACATATACGGGGATTGCTGCAGTGCTTGCGATCTGGTACATGACATACAGCAACCCAGAGACAATTGCAGGACGTGGGCCGAATGCAGTGGAAATATAGCCATAATATCCTCCGGCACTGGCATGCCTTCTGGAAAGGTGGTAAAGAGTATTGACCTCAAGGAACATTGTCAGCGTGGCGATGAGGAACGACAGCGGGGTGAGGACGAAGGCAAATGCAGCGGCCGATGTCATGAACGCGACGGTATCACAAGCTGGAGCCATTGCAGCTATCTCCTCTGCAATTGCCCCCCATGTTCCGACCGTACCCTTTCTCAGCCTGTTGCCGTGGTCAGGCCCGGTTTCTGATAAGCTTCCAGACATCACCTGGCACCTACTGGTTGGGGTGCCTGCTGATCTGGCTCATTTCCCAGTCATCGGTCTGGGGCGGAACCACAACCGTGTAAAGCCTGGTGGCGTTCTTCATTGACCGGAAATAACCCACCAGTCCAATTATGACAACAGCGAATATCACAATGAAGAAGCCGATTCCCAGGTTATCAAGGTTATGGACGTGTATGCCTGTGCTTATGCCATAGTCAAGAAGTTTCGGGAAAGCAAGAATTGCCGCACCGGCCACAATGAACGCATAACCGCCGTATGTCAGGACGTAGCGGCTTATGTTCTTGGCAACATACTGTATCCCCTGCAGTGAAAGTTTCTTCTTGGACTGCATCCACTTTCCAAACCCCATGCCGAAAAGTATCTGCATTGTCATTGTTCCCAGGCCAAATAACAGGCCGGGGGCAAAACCAAACCATGGGGATGGCATTGATGGTGCCAGTATTGTGTAAATTATCAAAGCAAATGCCCCGAATCCAAACCCTGCAATCAGCCCATGCACAAAAGCCAGCTTGAGAGGAACGGGCTTCAGATCATGTATTATGGGATTTGCTGTGTGATCCAGCTCCTCCCTGTTCTGCTCCTCCTCGTGTGGGTGCAGGTGAAACGCTTTTCCCAGATAGTTCTCAATAAGGTGGAAGTGAGCGTACCTTCCTCTTGATGCTATATAGATACCTGCGGCCGCCATGGCAACTCCCACAAGTATGTAGGTAAGGCCGAAGGCCATCGCCGTCATGAATATTCCGGCTAAGGCGAAATATGCGATCTGTGAGAGAAGCGCACGCTGAACGGTGAAGCCAGTCGAGAACATGGCGCCAGCCTTGAAGCCTCCCCTTGTGCTGTAGCTTCCAACGGAATATGAGAATGTTATTGGCCATGTGTGTTCATCCGGCGTTATACCATGGACTATGCCCAGGAGATATGATATTATCAGGGCAGATATGAGGCCATCATATTCAGGATTCCAGAGATTTATATACATTCAGATCACCTCAATCTTCTTGCCGTGAGGACATGATTTCGGTTTTCCAAGCTGGTTGAAAATTGAATTCACTGCTGTTTCATCTATGATGAAGTCCAGGTTGCATGAAAGTCTGCATGCATCAGCAAGGTCCACACCGTTCCTTGTCATCATTGTTTCAATCACACGGTGAGATTCAATAATTCTTCCGTATTCCTCCTTCCCTTCTGCTGAAAGAACCAGCATTCCGTGCTCCCTCAGAAGCATTCCCTTTGATACCAGCCTCTTCACCAGATTCAGTGCAGTGGGGGACTTGATCCCGAGGCTGTTTGCAACTTCAACCAGCCTGAGGGGGAAATCTGAGGCTGCATTGTCCCCGATTAGAACCAGGCAGTCTCTTTCCTTGCGTGTTAATGTTATAGTGTTTGACATATTATTAGCCTCATACTAATTTCTTTAATGTACTTAAACGTTGTTAAATCGTTTATACGCATGAGGACACTAAAGGGTTTTTTAGAAAGAGCACATGTTCACCCGATAAACATGGTGAAGTTGCAATGGCTCGGACATGCCGCATGGCTGGTAGAATTCAGCAAGACAAGAATGGTGATCGACCCCTTCCTGACAAATAACCCCAAGGCAGCAATGAAGGAAAGTGATCTGAACAATATTGACTATGTGCTGGTGACCCACACGCATTTTGACCACGTGGGCGATGCCTATGCCATATCAAAGAGAACCGGCGCAAAGATCGTTGGAATGTTTGAGCTGTCACAGGGCGGGGAAAAAGAGGGGCTGGGGGAGGATCACTTCATTGGGATGAACAAGGGAAGCCAGACCCGTTTTGGAGATGTTTCAATCGGCCTTACTGCCGCCGTCCACAGCGGGAATGAATCGGGATTTGTGGTTACCGGCGATGGAAAAACCATATATCATGCAGGAGACACTGCTCTTTTCGGCGACATGAAATATATCGGGGAGCTTTACAAGCCCGATGTGGCCCTTCTGCCAACCGGCGGATTCTATACAATGGGCCCCAAGGAAGCCGCAGTGGCTGCCGGATTGATCAAGGCGAAGTACACCATACCCATGCATTATGGAACATTTCCCGGAATAGATTCCGACCCAGAGGAGTTCAGGAAACTTGCCGGAAATGTCACCCAGGTGAAGATACTCAAGCCTGGCGATGTGTTTCAGATCCCGTGATCTGGACCAAAACCGTTGATGGTGGACACATAAAATTGAACGAACGGGAAGGAGGCTCAAGGAAGCCATTCCATGCCTGTCCCGATCAATCTTTTCCAGAAGCTGCCATAACACGTGCGGATAGGCGTAATAACTCAAGGCCAGTTTTCATACACTCTTTTATGAAAGAGAGAACTCGACTCACAGATGTTAAAAATACCTGCGATATTACCATAACATGATTGGCGCCATACTGGCGGGAGGTTATGGCAAAAGGCTGAAGCCCATAACCGATGAGATACCGAAAGCACTTGTTCAGATACGGGAGAATTACACCATAATGGACAGGCAGATTTTTGATTTTGCCAACACTGGCATAAGGGATCTGTATGTCCTTTCCGGCTACCGGGGAGAGAAGATTGAGGAAATGTACGGTTCTGAGCACATGGGAATCAGGTTTCACTATCTTCGCGAGGACAAGCCGCTGGGCACCCTCTTTTCACTGAGAAACCTGCTGAATGAGAGATCTGATGAGGACATTCTGCTGAGGAATGGTGACACTGTGACGGACCTCAACTTCAAGAGGTTTGTCAATTTCTCGCAGGCATCTGACTATGGCATTGTGATGTTCGTAGCCAGGATGCGAAGCCCATTCGGGATCGTTGACACCCTTGGGGACCAGATCACAAAATTCAGGGAA
>JAKAQT010000140.1 GCA_021819605.1 Thermoplasmata archaeon | reverse complement strand
CTCGGACAGAGGATAGCCGTGCATCCATTGAGCACCAGATATGGCGATATCCTCACCGCCGTTGCTGAAAGATGCGACACCTTTGATCTCTCCCCCGTGTCTCTGGATGAACCTTTTCAGGCTGAATTCCTGAATTTTGACAGCACAATGATCACTGTTCGAACAGAAAAATACCAGTGTTTAAGAATGAACATCAACGACCTTGAAGATATAGTACCTTTCACTCCGGGCCAATAAAGTTCCGAGTATGATCTTCCGTTTACTGCACGTTTTTCAAGACTGCGTGCAATGTAGATCTTCATGATCCTCTCAACTAAGCCAAACAGTCCCAAGATATTATTGATCTTTTTCATAAGGAAGGTGATGATTCAAGATTCCTGCAACTTTTGTAAATTACCATGGTATACCGGCGCTGGAAGCCTTAGTACTGTTTCAACTCCGTGGTAGAACACAGAATATTAAACTGAACTTTCAGGAATTTGTGCAAAAATAAGAAGAAGAAGTTTGTCCCATAATACATTACAATGAGTTTGCATGGTCAAAAAAATTGTTAAAAAAATGAATTTATTCTTCGGTTTCTTTGTATTCCTTAACACTGTCCCTTAAGGCATTTATGAAAGCCTCGATGTCCTCCTCGCTGTGGGCCGTTGACAGTGGTATTCTTTCGAAGGCATCTGGATGCAGGTAAATTCCCTTCTTCAGCATGATCTTCTGGACGGCCTGATATTTCTCCCAGTCGCTCTGAATGGATTCTCTGTAGTTCTTCACCTTTCTCAGTTCACTGAATGCGAAGGAGAGAAGACCGGTTTCCCAGTTCACGAGCATATCCTCGTTCAGCTCATCACCTACTTCCTCAATTCCCTTGGCGAGCTTTCTTGTTATTCTTTTCAGGTGCCTGTAGGCTTCGAAGTCATTGGCAGACAGAATTCTCAGATTCTCCAAGGCTCCGGCAAGAGATATTGGGGAAGCGAAGTACGTGCCTCCATACGCTACACCGTTTCCTATTAGATCCAGATACTCGGCTTTTCCGGAAATTGCTGAAATTGTCAGACCGTTTCCTAGCGCCTTTGCCCACGTTGAAATGTCCGGTTTCACGTTATACAGTTTCTGTGCTCCGCCCTCACTGACTCTGAAACCAGTTATGACCTCATCCATGATGAAGACTATGTTATATTCATCTGCAAGTTCTCTTACAGCTTTCAGGTAATCATCATCCGGAAGGACCACACTGGAATTTGCCATTATGGGTTCCATTATGATTGCTGCAATTTCATTTCCTCTGATCTTAAGGATTCTCTCAAGGCTCTCTGGATCGTTCCAGTTGGCTACTACCACTGTGTCCATCACTTCGGCTGGAATACCTGCTGTATATGCCAGAGGTCTCGGGAACCTTTTAAGGCCGCTCACTACAGGCGGAGATTCTACGGAAATTGCGGCGTAATCATGCAGCCCATGATAATGCCCCTCGAATTTCAGGAGGACGTCCTTTCCAGTGGCAGCCCTTGCGAGACGGATTGCATTAAAGGTCGCATCGGAGCCGCTCAGTGAAAAAATCACCCTATCCTGGTTCGGGACAAATTTCATGAACATCTTTGCCAGCTTGTATTCAAGCTCATTGGGCGCACCGAAAAGATAGCCATCCCTTATCTGCTTTTTCACTGCATTGTTTATCTTTGGATGCGAATGTCCATTGATGAGTGGGCCAAACGCCATAAGGAAGTCAATGTACTGATTCCCATCTATGTCCCAGATCTTGGATCCCTTGCCCCGGTTAATAAAAAGCGGGTACGGTTCCCATGAACTTGTTCTCATGAGAGAACTAGATCCACTTGGTATCAATTTCTTCTGTCTTTCAAACAGCCTCTCAGATTTATCGGAGTGCCACTCCTTTCGACTGTGACTCTCCGATTCGTTTAGATTGGTGGATTCCATATTAAAACACCATTGTATACCTTATGTCTTCCCCTGTATATGTACTTTTCCAGACATTAATCGGTGAGAATGTACATATTTTACTTCATGGCATAAAAAGTTCCAACATGTTCAAATCGAATGTCCAACATGTGAAAATGTTCCATATATGGCAATAAGTTTTTATGTTACCAATAACTTTATGAAACTATGAAAGTAACAGTTGTAGGGGGGTCAGGGATCACAGGCAGTGTTTCTGTTCTTGATCTCCTTGAAAACAGGAACGTTGAACAGGTACAGGTGATTGACCTTGTGGAGCGGCATTTCTCCGATCCAAGAGTTGTTTTCAAGAAAATAGATATACAGAAGCATGACGAGCTGGCTAAGGCCATTAAGGGTCACGATGTTGTCATAAACGCTTCCCAGTATTATTTCAATCTTGACGTCATGGAATCGTGCCTTCTTGCCAAGGTTCCCTACATTGATTTTGGCGGACTTTACCACATGACACGACAGCAGGTTACTCTTAACGATAAGTTTGCAAAAGAAGGTCTTCTTGCAGTTATAGGCATGGGAGCCCAGCCCGGTATTTCATCGGTGGCAGCATCCTATGCAGTCAACAAGATGGACAAGGCCGAGAGTGTCGTGATTAGGGATGCGTGGACGGATAAGACGCAAGGTGCCAAGTATTATTTCTCGTGGTCTCCTGCAACGCTCATTGATGAACTCACGCTTCCTGCAGTGCACTACCAGGATTCTCAGTTCATGGAAACACCACCTATGTCAAGATCTGAAGCCTTCAATTTTGGTCCTGAAATAGGAGATGTTACTGTATACAGATCCGA
>JAKAQT010000031.1 GCA_021819605.1 Thermoplasmata archaeon | reverse complement strand
GATCCGTCATAGAGGAATTCACTGAGGGAAGAAAGGAGAAATTTATCTGGGGAAAAAGCCCGGAGAAGTTGCCTGATGATGACAGATTCGGCAAGGAGGCCCAGGAATTCTTCATGGAAAACGCTTAATTGCCGTAATGCCATAGGAAAGATTAATGCTAGAACATCCAGCCCTGCAGGAGAGTGTTTTTAAGGATATTCCGAGGCTTCCCCATGTACGCCTGATGGATGTTTCCAGCATGTTCAGGATTGCGCAGGTTGAGGATTTTGATCCCAGAGGGGAAAGCAGGGGAAAGAACGTACCATGGCAGACCATTTCCAAAGCAGTCCTGTTGAGGGATGACTACCGATGCAGGGTCTGCGGAAAGGGTACCTTCACCCAGGTTGATTCTGCAGATCTTTACGACAAGGTGCATTTTGACCTTGAGGTGCACCACATTGTGCCAAGAAAAGACGGCGGGAATGATTCTTTCAGAAATCTCATATCACTGTGCAGTTCATGCCATCACATAACATTCTCAAATCGGTATACGGGCGTACCTGTCAGGAACAGCATGGATCTTTTTTCATTCGAGAGTAAGATATTCCTTGCCATTCCGCCGGATGAGGCACAGAATTTCCTAGGGAAACTGGAGAAGGGCACACTGCGGGATTACCAGCGCATATTTGACCAGGAGAACATGCGGCACATGGTCGTACCCATGAGGGGGGCGAGACTTGAGTTTTCCGCCATGAGGGTTACTCTGGAGGAATACAGGAAAATTGTGTCCGGAATGATACATTCCCTTGACATTGCGGACTATTCAACCTATGCTTCCGTAATATCAGGCAGCGATGAGAAATGCAGGTTCCTTACTGATTCGAACGGGTCGATCATTGCCTAGAGAACCAGATTTTCACTTGCCGCGCTGCGATTGTGCACCCCAAGAGAATCAACCTTAATTTCCTGGCCTCCGTGAAGCCTGGCAGTTTCCTTCCCAGAATAGAGGGCTGACACCACACGCCCTATGGCATCTCCCTTCAGTATGCCACTACCGCTGGTGCCTGTTGCCACTATTATGTTCAGGTCCCGGAATATGTAAGGCGTCTTATCCACGGTATTGTATGAATAATAGCCTGCCCACATTCCGGTGACCTTCTGTTCTATGAGGGATGGGAAATATGAAGTGATGATCTGTGATAAATTGTAATCATAGAAACTTCTTTCGGCCTCAGGATTTTCAGTGAATGAGAAATCCCTGTTATAATCGTCTGCAACCCCAAGCCAGAGTGACCGGTATCTTGGTGCCGGCCTTATATATACTCCACGGGACGGGACAATAGTGAAGGGCAGGACTCCGTCACTGTTTCTCTCCCAACCGAAGAGGACCTTCTCAACCTCATTCCCCCCTGTCTGGAATATCTGCCTTTTCTTTGGCCTGATATGGCTGTCAATGCCGGTGGGATCAAGAAGTGATGTTGTCCACGTGTCCGTGGCTGCAATGAATATGTCGGCAGTAAGGTCCCCACGGTTCGTTTCGATTGTCCTGAGGGTCTTGTCCTGCCAGAGGAATGGCTCTCCGGGGAAATCAATAGGATTGACAGGCTGGAGCCTGAATGATGAGACCTCGGTGGAAAAGCTGAATTCAACGCCGATCCTGACGCACTCATCATAGTAGAACTGTGCAATGAGTTCCGGCTCTATTATTCCGCAATTCTTGCCAATGGCTGCAGTTTCAATACTGGGCAGATTCATTATGCCTGCAGATTCTCCTGTGGGATTGAGGGAGAGATACGGGTAGGATGCAAGTTCATCCCTGTCAATGAATTCAATTTTTGTCCGATCACTCAGTTCCATCAATAGATTCTTCCTTGGATCATTGGGGCCCATCAGGAACATGTATCCCACAAAATTCATCCCCAGGTCAAATTTCCCGGACTCCTGTATGCTCCTGTACTGTGAAATTGTGGAGGAGGAAAGTTTGAAATTCTCATCCGATGAGAAAAGGTCCCTGAACCCTGCGGCGCTTTTTGCAGTATTTCCCTGGGCAAATGCGGGGGCACGATCAACAACAAGAATCTTCAGGTCTGGATTTTCCAGCTTCATGTGATACGCAGAAGTCAACCCTACAATTCCGGCTCCTACTACAATAACATCATATTTTGAGAGCGGCACCAGTGGTAAGCGCCTGAAAAATAATAAATGTTCCCTGATGTAATGAAAACGCCAGGGGAGATCTCATCATGGCGCATGTCCGAGGTCTTCAAACAGTTCAGTGGAGAGGTACTTCAATCCATTGTCAGGAAAGAGAGTAACAACGTTCTTACCCCTGCCCATCTTCGCTGCCACATCCAGGGAAACGTGGAGTGCGCAGGCAGAGCTCATGCCAAGCAGAAGGCCTTCTTCCCTTGCCGCCCTCCTGCCAGTCTCGAAGCACATTGCTTTCTGAATGTCATCGATCTCAATGACCTCATCCATGAGATCAAGGCGCACATTTCGGGATGGGTTAGGTTCAGCAGGATTCCTTATGCCGTCTATCCTGACTCCTAGCTTTGGTGTTACGCCTATGATTTTCACGGAAGGGAGTGCTTCCCTGAGTCTAAGGGCAATTCCTGTGCTTGTTCCACCTGTTCCTATTGTCATGACCATTGCATCAATCTTCCAGTTCATCTGGTGCAGGATTTCGCGTGCTGTCGTGTTGAAGTGCACGTATGGGTTGGCAGGATCATGAAACTGGTCAAGGGAAACGAATCTCTCAGGATTTTCCCTGATTAAGCGTTCCTTATGCTCTATGGCTCCGGCAGTACCCCTTGAGGCTGGTGTCAGAACAAGATCGGCGCCATATGCTGAGATCAACTTCCTGCGCTCCATGCTGGCCCCCTCGGACATGACTATTGTCACATCATACCCCTTGGCTGCGCCCAGCATTGCCAGGGCTATTCCTGTATTTCCCGATGTTGCCTCGATAATGGTCTTTCCCTTTCTCAGTACCCCTGCTGCTTCGGCAGTTTCTATTAGCGAAAGGGCGGTCCTGTCCTTGACGGACCCGCCGATATTGAACCATTCCAGTTTGGCATATACGTCCGCAGATCTGGGCTTCAGCAGCTTTCTGATCCTGATCATTGGTGTGTTGCCTATCATTTCCGTGATTGACTGGAATGGTTCCGAATTCATGCACGTGCATAGTTTATTGAGATATTACATTTTCAATTTCTCCTGCAGGCATCATTATGGTGTTACATCATGCATTTATAGCAATTATTTCATGTATGATGACATGACAGGGTACAGGGATATATTTGTGACAACCGACTGGCTTCACGGAAATATTGGGGACCGCAACGTCGTTGTGATTGACTGCAGGTATGACCTTGGCAATCCGGAGAAAGCCATAGAGAGGTACCGGGAAGGCCACATACCCGGTTCATTCAGGCTGGACATGGAAGCTGATCTGGCTGGCAGCAGATCAGAGCATGGCGGCAGACACCCGCTTCCGGATTTCAACATGCTTGCATTGAAACTCAGGAATTTTGGCATCTCTTCCGATTCCATGGTAATATGTTATGATGACGATCTTTCAGGTGCATCAAGGCTGTGGTTCCTCATGAACTGCATGGGGCATGAAAACACAAGAATCCTTGACGGAGGAATAACTGGGTGGATAGAATGCGGCCACCAGCTTTCCACTGTCCCCGGAGTCCCAGGAGATGATGGCACATTTTTCCCTGCATCCGGCGAATTCCTGACCAGAATTGCGGACATGGACCAAATAAGGAGAAATCTTGATTCCATGCAGATCATAGATTCAAGGGCCAGGCCTCGATATCTGGGTGAATTTGAGCCCATTGATCCCAGAGCAGGGCACATTCCAGGGGCAATAAACATCGAATACACGGCGGTACAGGAAAGGCTGGGGAAAATCCGGGAGCCTGCTGATCTGGAAAGGATCTATGCCGGCATAGCCAGGGAACCTGTGGTTTACTGTGGGTCCGGGGTCACATCCTGCGTAAATTTTGTTGGCCTCATCATGACAGGCAGGTCCCCGAGGCTCTATGCCGGTAGCTGGAGCGACTGGGTCAGCTACGGAACAAACCCTGTCGCATCAGGAGAGGAGGAATCCACAGGTATCCGCAGACCCTGAATAACTGCATTGAGTGGCTTTGGGAATTTTCTTATACTGTTGACGGAATACGGGGTCATGGCTTACAGTGACGGCATCATACTGAGGGTTGCCGAGGCAAATTCAACAGATCCAGGAATGTCAAGGGTACGATTGGACGAAGAATCCAGGGTGGCCCTCGGTGCAGAGATTGGTGACGTTGTAGAAATCGAGAAAGACAAGAAAACGGTTGGAAGAGTTTACAGGGCAAGACCTGAGGATGAAAACAAGGGCATTGTGCGAATTGACAGCGTGATGAGGAACAACTGTGGTGCGTCAATAGGCGATAAGGTCAAGGTAAGGAAGGTGCGCACGGAGGAGGGGAAGAGAATTACTCTTGCGCCAATCATCAGGAAAGATCAGCGGCTGAAATTCGGAGAAGGCATAAATGAATTCGTGCAGAAAGCCCTCATAAGAAGGCCGATGCTTGAAGGCGACAACATAAGTGTGCCGGGACTGACCCTTGCGGGGCACTCCGGCCTGCTTTTCAAGGTCATCAAATCCCAGCCCTCAAAGGTGCCGGTTGAGGTCGGCGAGGACACCAAAATTGAAATCAGAGAAGAGCCTGCATCCGAGGTTCTGGAGGATGTTTCAAGAATAAGTTATGAGGATATTGGAGGCCTGTCGGATCAGCTATCAAGAGTCAGGGAAATAATAGAGCTTCCCCTGAAGCATCCTGAGCTCTTTGAAAGGCTGGGAATTCACCCCCCAAAGGGAGTCTTGCTGCATGGGCCGCCGGGAACAGGCAAAACTCTCATTGCCAGGGCCGTGGCAAATGAAGCTGGAGCCAATTTCTTCTCCATTAACGGACCAGAGATAATGAGCAAATATTACGGGCAGAGCGAACAGAAGCTCAGGGAGATATTCACCAAGGCAGAAGAATCTGAACCTTCCATCATATTCATAGATGAGATTGATTCCATCGCACCCAAGAGGGAAGAAGTCCAGGGAGAAGTTGAAAGAAGGGTCGTAGCCCAGCTTCTCACCCTGATGGACGGCATGAAGGAACGTGGACATGTCATAGTTATTGGAGCAACAAACAGGATTGATGCAGTTGATCCTGCACTGAGAAGGCCCGGCAGATTTGACCGAGAGATAAATATAGGAGTACCGGACAAGAAAGGAAGGAAGGAAATACTTTCCATCCACACCAGGGGAATGCCCCTGGGAATGGATGAGGATCGCAAGAACCAGTTCCTTGACGAGATTGCAAACCTGACCTATGGGTTTGTGGGGGCTGATCTTGCTGCCCTTGCCAGGGAATCGGCAATGATTGCCCTTCGCAGGTACCTGCCAGAGATCGACCTGGATAAGCCAATCCCCACGGAGATACTTGAAAAAATGCAGGTGAAAGACGACGATTTCAGGGAAGCGCTTAAGGCCATTGAACCAAGCAGCCTGAGAGAAGTGACCGTCGAGGTCCCCAATGTGACCTGGGCAGATATAGGCGGCCTGGATAGCGTGAAATCTGAGCTCAGGGAAACTGTGGAGCTTCCACTTTCAAAGCCTGAGGTCTTCAAGAGGCTTGGAATAAGGGCTGCAAAGGGATTTCTCCTCTACGGGCCTCCGGGAGTTGGAAAGACCCTGCTCGCCAAGGCTGTTGCTAATGAGAGCAATGCAAACTTCATATCGGTCAAGGGCCCTGAAGTGTTAAGCAAATGGGTTGGGGAGAGCGAGAAGGCTGTACGGGAGATTTTCAAGAAAGCCAAGCAGGTTGCCCCAACCATAGTATTCCTGGATGAGATCGATTCCATAGCTCCCAGAAGGGGTTCATATGGGGATTCCGGTGTCACGGAGAGGATTGTCAACCAGCTTCTCACCTCCCTTGACGGCATAGAGGTGCTCCAGGGTGTCGTTGTGCTTGCAGCCACGAACAGGCCGGACATAATTGATCCGGGACTGCTGAGGGCTGGCAGGTTTGACAAGATCATATATATCCCTCCGCCTGACGCAGAATCCAGGCTGAAGATACTGCAGGTCCATACCAAGGAAATGCCACTTGCAAAGGATGTCAACCTGAAGGAAATTGCTCAGAAGACAGATGGCTACGTGGGCGCAGATCTTGAGAATCTCTGCAGGGAAGCGGGAATGGTCGCCTACAGGGAAAACACGGATGCAACTGAGGTTGCACAGAAGCACTTTTTGAGCGCTCTTAAGATCATAAGGCCATCCGTTGACGAAGAGGTCATAAAGTTCTACCAGAATCTGGCAGATTCAATGGGCAAGAGCGTCAGGGAAAAGAGAAAGGAGCTGCAGGAACAGGGACTTTACCAGTAGTCCTCCTCCGTGCACAAAAAAACTTAAGCATGATTGACATGGAAGAGCATATGTCCATGCGCAAATTTTCCTCCGATCTTATTAAGAAGTCAGTTATGACCGTTGAGGGGGAGCTTATCGGCACAGTGGACAACATCATCGTTGACACAGAGACCGGCATAATAAAAAGTGTTCTTGTGAAGCCATCGGGCGCCAGCAGATACGGTGATTTCTCCCTGGACAAGGAAGGAAGATACATGATCCCGTTAAAATCCATGAAGTCCTTCAAGGACGTCTTTGTTGTGGACATAGCCAGCGGACAGAGGATGAGGACTTCCTCCTGATTTCGGTGAATTCATGGCCAGAATAAGCCCCCGGAGATTTCCGAAGTACTCAAGGAAGCATGCAGAGCATCCTCTTTTTACGGCATCAGAATTCACTGCAGGAATGCCTTCCTCACCTGCTAATGTCATATTTGTATACAGCAAGGGCCTTGCAGAAATGATCGCCGAAGATCTTGGACTGGCCCATATAAATGAACCGTATGGGGAAAAGAGTGCAGTGAGTGTAAGGAACTACTCAGATTCTGCACGGTCACTATATCTCATGATGCCTGGAGCAGGAGCCGCCATGACTGCAACCGTTGCAGATGAGCTGCACAGCCTGGGGGCAAGGAACTTTCTCATTCTTGGAATTGCCGGCGGCCTGTCCCTGAAGATGAACATAAACGACATTGTCCTTTGCCGGAAAGCTGTGAGGGACGAGGGTGTGTCCCATCACTTACTTCCTCCGGCGCTCTATGACTATCCCAGCCCTGATCTTGTTAATTATCTTCGAAATGGCATGAAAAGTGCGGGCATGAAATTTATGACCGGGCCCACATGGACAGTTGATTTCCCCTATGCTGAGACCGTTGAAGAAGTCAGGGAGTACAGATCAAAGGGTGTCCTGACAGTGGAGATGGAGGCTTCCGCCCTGTTTGCACTTGGCAAGGCCAGGAGATTCAGGGCTGCAGCGGTATTCACTGTTTCTGATATCCTGGATGAGGAAAAATGGAGCGGAATCCACCGCCCTGATGAAGGGATGAAGCAGCTCGCCAGGGTTGCAGGAATATTTTCCAGGTTCCATGACTAAGCTTACTGCTGCGGCGGATTTGCAGCCTTTGGAACGTACCGCAGGATGCCGGCCATTCCGCCGAATGCTTTTTGAAGCAGCTTCCCTTCGTCGCTGTTCCCAGATATTATCTCAACTTTTGCCCCCGAAGCGTCTGCAAGCCTGTAGAAAACCTCCACAAGGTCTTCTTCCTCCTCAAGAACCATAGGCGTTGAACACTTGTCGCAGATGACATTTCCGTCCGGCTTGGTCATAAGTTCGCGGGTGTTTCCGCATTGCGGACATCGGTACCTGTAGTGAACCTTGTTAAGATCTTCTGAAATTATAAGCAGATCAAGGGACTTCTGCTCAAGTGCATTCTTGATTGCCGTCTCGCCGTAGACACCAAGCCCCCCATCAGGTTTTCTGATTTCCATCATGAACCTGTTCATGAGGTCTTTTTCCTTGGCTATTCGCATCTCCTTCATTGTTTCGGAAGCTTTCTCAACAATTTCCCTGAGCCCGGTTTCATCTGTATACCCTATGTCCAGCAGGTCCTTCACCTTGGCCTTGACCTCGTTTCGCAGGTAATCCTTCTCAAAGAAGTACTCCTTTGTTGCGCCGGGGCCTCCAATGAACACCGCCTTGATATCCTTTATGAGCGGAATGAAGGCATTGTTTGCGATTTCCCCAACCTTCTTGAAAAACTCATGAGCCGCGATCTCTATTAGCCGCTCATACCGTCGCGATGATTGTCCACCTTGATGATGCTTGCTTGGGACGAGGGACTGCTCGTTGGATACAACCTGTATGGTTGTGCCGTTGAGGAAACCCACTGTGGCCTCCTTCCTGTCCATGACTATGAGGCCGTATATCTCCTTCTCAACCAGGAACTGCTTGAGCTGCTCAAGGTGGAAGTAGGAATCGCACGTATACATGAAAGTCTGTATGGGCTCGGGCGGCTCAATAATTTTCACGTACATCTCGGTCTGGTCGCCCCTGGTTGCCACGTGCCCGACAAAGAACACCAGCCCTGTCTCAGGCGCGAACCTGTAGGACTTCAGCCTTGACATTATTGATTCTATTGCCGCCAGCACATTTTTCCTGGTGGACTTGGACTTGATGTTTGATGATGTTGAATATTCTTCTCGCAGATACTGCACCACATCAGATATCTGCTTGTTTGGTGGAATATACAGTGAAACGAGTTCCGTTCCCCTGCCCTTGAGGGTCTCAAGCTCCTGCAGAGCTTTCTTGAACTCGTACCTCCGTATCTGCATATCGTCTGTTGCCATCCCTCAGAAAATTTATAATCGTATATAACCTTAATTGGCGTTTTGAAATGGAATCAGTAGTTATTTCGCTTGGTGGGTCAATAATCTCAACTGACGGGTTGAATCTGGCATTCATGGAGAGCTTCGCCCGGGAGCTGCAGAAATTCGGGGAAGGTTACAGGTTTGGCATCGTTGTTGGCGGTGGGTCTCTTGCCCGATCATATATCTCTGAACTGAGGAAGTACGGAGTTAACGATAATGTCCTGGATGAAATCGGCATTAATGCAACAAGGATGAATGCCCTGGCGCTTTCCACATTCTTCGAGGATTCAAATTCCAAGATACCCACCACGGTGAACGATGCTGCTGAACTGGCCAGAATATACCGGTTCACAGTCATGGGGGGAACTGAGCCCGGGCATACCACTGACACTGTATCTACGCTCCTTGCAGAAAGGATAAATGCGCGCATAATGATCAACGCAACTTCGGTGGATGGGGTATATACTGATGATCCAAGAAAGGACAGTGATGCCAGGAAAATCCCCTCTCTGACCTATGATGAGGCCATAAGCCTTGCCATAGGGAAATCCATCGGTGCCGGGCCGAATGTGTTCATGGATCTGACCGCCCTCAACATTGCAAAGAGATCCGGCATACGCATCTATGTCACACATGGCACAGAACTTTCAGAGTACGGGAATATTATCAGGAACAGGAAGACATCTGGATCAGTCATAGGATGACTGGCCTCCGATCTGTGGATCGGCCGGACCCACGGAAAATACTCAATGAGTCACATGATGAAAGGGGCCGCTCCTAAAAAAATAACTGGCCGGCTGCCATCTGTTGTGAAAATGTTAAAGTGCCGATTCCCTGAGGTCGTACTTAATGATGGGTATATCCATTTCCCGGCCATTAACATCCCTGAATGCTTCCCTTATTGATGATGTGAGATCGTCCATCTGCGCGTACTTTTCCTGCAATGACATGTCGGAAAGCCCTTCTTTGCTGGAAATATCCAGATAATTTGAATCATCGGATTCAATGATCGGGGACAGGATGACTGAATCACCCTTATCCAGGGCAAGCTGCGATATGATGTTTGCAGTGGCCTCAACGTGATCCCTGCTGTATTTCTTTCCCCCAATGCCAGCCATAACCACTATGGTTATTCCGATACCGTGATCCTTAATGTTGTTGACCAGATTCATTGTCTCCGTTACATTGATATGCTTGTTGAAAAGCCGTATGACCCTGTAGCTTCCGCTTTCCAGAAATACATAGACTCGATCCAGGCCGTGGTCCTTCAGATCACGGTAGTTTATCATGTTCTTCTTCTTTGGAGTGGTGAATATATCAAATGCGGTGAATACAGGGAAGTTCAGCTTGGCCTTAATGCTGTCAAGGATCTCCAGAAGCATTTTCTGGTCAATATCCAGTGCATTGACATCGCCAAGGAACACGGATTTGTGATATGACAGGCCTGAACCGTAATGATCCTTTACAGCCTCCAGATGTGAAATGAAATCATCCTTTGATTTTGTGGTGTAATCCCTTGTCTCATATCCTCTGCAAAGGGTGCATCTGTTCCATTTGCATCCGCTCGTTATTTCCAGATATAATGCACTGGGCTGGTCTGGGGGCACAACAGGAATCGCTGAGTACAATGAAAGAAGACTTTTGGAATCTGACTCTGCCCATTGCAAATCCCTGGACGCTACTTTCCTGGCAATCTCAACGTCGTGGGCAACATTGCCGACATTCACTGCTTCTCTGGACAGACTATAAGATCTTTCCAGAATGGACAAACCTTCTGAAGGAGCGGCGGAATCGATTATTTTCAAATTCCCCTCCATTCCAATTTTATAGAACGTATTGGATATTGTTCTTCTGTAGGCGATTCCATTTTTTGTGTAGGATATCAGCCGACCCTCAAGATCGAAATTTGCAATCTCAGTATTCCCGTTTGAAAAGGTGGCTACACCGTCATTTACCCTGAAATTTATCGTGCTGCTGGCTCCAGTATCCATAGGAAATTCACCACCACATGATCGCCACCCATATGTATAAATTTCTTGCTTTTCCATCATGAGGAGTGACTTCGGAGGCGTGAACCAAATCCTGTTCACAAACATGATCGGAGTTTAGTTGAAGACATTCTTTGGAGAGGGGAAAACCTACCCTCGTAGGATTGCCATTCAGGATATGAAGAACTTATACCTTTCAGCCCCAGGGTGCATATACCGGTATCGCACACCATACAGCGTGATCATCGTCGCGTCAATGCAGATGACGACGGACCGCCCTATGTAAGCTAAAATAATTGTTTTGAGTTTTTTTCGGTTATTTAAAAAGGCCGTGGCAGGGTTGCCACAACTCACTCCCTTATCTCATTCTCCGAAACAAAGTACGCCATAAGCAGGAGAATGGTGGCAAGGATTGCAAGGCCCCCAAGCCAGACGCCAACACTGTGCATCTGTGATGCAGTTAGGGTGCCGTTGATCACCACGGTTCGTATTGCCTCAGCGCTCCATGAAACAGGATTGTACTTTGCCGCATCGCTGAGCCATCCTGCCATGAGGCCTGGAGGAAACATGGCATAGCTCACGAACAGAAGTGGCAGGTTGACCAGGTTGATTACACCGAAGATGGTGTCCGGCCTTGTTATCCTGACTGCCAGAGTGGTGAATATGGATGTGAATATCAGCGCAACAAGCATAACAGCTGCTATGAGTATAAGGGCATCCAGAACTGTGAATCCGTGCTTGAATTCAAGCCCATTGGGTATCAGCAGAGCTGCAAGGATAAGGATCCCGACCTGCACAAGAATCCTTGCACTGGATGCAAATATCTTGGAAAACACTATGGAACTCCTTCTGATTGGGGCAATGAGAAATCTTCCAAGAACTCCAAGCCTCCTGTCAAATATGAGGTTCACTCCTGAGAACAGTGCAGTGAAGAGCCCGATGATTGTCAGAACCCCACCGAGAATGTAGGTTATGTAGTTAGGGGCACCATCAAGAAGGGTTGGGCCAAAGGCAGAGATTTTGCTGAAGGCACTGCCAAAGAGGGCCAACCAGAAGAATGGCTGTATGAGCCCGGTCAGCAGTGAGACAGGATTCCTGTACCATTTCTTTAGCTCCCGTGAAGTAAGTGGCCCAAGTCCGCTCATCTTCTCAGCCTCCTGAGATTCATCATTTCCTGCCTCGAATCTGTGGGCTCTTCACTCCTTATTTCACTTCCTGTATATTCCAGGAATACGTCATCCAGTGTTGGTTTCTGCACCGTCAGCCTTGTTATTGAAAGGGAGTTCCCGGAAATGTACTGAATGATCTTAGGCAGTTCCTCATCAGAGTTCTGGACCTTCAGGCGCACTGCCCGGGGACCATTCTCCTTAGCCTCAATTGCTCCTGGATACTTCATAAGGGTTTCGGCATCCTTGTCCGTCTTCATTGTGGCTAGTATGATATCACCCTTAAGATTCGACTTAAGCTCCTCGGAAGTTCCGGTTGCCAGCACCTTTCCATGATCGATGATTGATATGCGGTTTGCAAGGGCGTCAACTTCCTCCAGATAATGGCTTGTGAGAATTATTGTCACGTCAAGTTTTTCCTGAATTTCCCTGACGTACTTCCACATCTGGGTTCTCGTGGTAACGTCAAGCCCCAGAGTAGGCTCATCCAGGAAAAGGATCTTGGGATCGTGCACCAGTCCTGCTATGAGCTCAAGACGCTTTCGCATTCCACCTGAGTACTGCCTCACGAGCCTGTCCTTAACATCATCCAGGCTTACCATTGAAAGAAGCTTGTGTATACGTTCCTTTGCCTCCTCGGCAGGCACATCATAAAACTGGGAAACCATCTTCAGGTTCTCGAAGCCTGAAAGATCCTCATCTGTAGTGAGATCCTGAGGCACAACTCCTATGGATTTCCTTACTTCAAGCGAATTCTTCACTATGTCAAATCCATTCACTATTGCAGTTCCTGATGTGGGTGCAATCCTGGTCACCAGCAGGTTTATGGTTGTGGTCTTGCCGGCGCCATTGGGCCCAAGTAGCCCGTATACTTCACCTTCCTCTATGCTTATGTTCAGATCATCAAGCGCCTTTACCTTTCCCCCGTAAATTTTTGTCAGATTCCTGGTCTCTATTATTGCCGCCAAATCATTTCACCTTCCTCAAATCTTCCGTGATTTTCAGTATTCTTCTTGCCGTTACCTCAATCCTGTCCAGATAGGGCATCGCTGAATCCCTTTCTTCCTCCAGATAATCGGCATACCCTTCCAGATCCGCAACCAGCCTCTCCATTGTAATACTCTGGGCAGCCTGCCCTATTCCCGCGCCCATTTCGTTTCTTCCGGTTGCTGTGAGATCGTACCTGAGGTCAGGATGCCTTGTTATGAGGCCTTCCTTCTCCAGATTGCTCAGCAGAGGGTATATTGTCCCTGGGCTGGGGCGCCACCATCCCATGGTTTCTTTCTGAATCTGATCCATTATTTCGGAACCCTTCATGGGCCCGTTTGTAAGCAACCACAGAACATAGTAACGCATGCCACCATGTCGCCTGAATGATTTAGCAAATGTAAATGCAGGCGTATCATCTCCAGAAAAGCCGTGCATTCTTTCCTTCATATTATCATCACCCACTTTATATCGAAATCGATATCGAAATTCAATATATAAATACTATCAAGCTGCATAAAAAACAAATTAGACGCACCGGACC
>JAKAQT010000030.1 GCA_021819605.1 Thermoplasmata archaeon | reverse complement strand
CTACTGCCTTCAGGATAGGATATCATCTATTCGGCCAATTTCAACAGGTGTGGTATCCTTGCCAACCAGAACGCCTTTGCTGTTTGCAAGTATTGATGAGCCCACATACATGTTCCCGAAATTTGCCGTTCCGGATTTGACAGGGACCTTGAAAAGATCAGAAAGAAACTTCATTTCCTCCTCATCAGCGTCCGGAGTTACAAGCATTCCCTTGGCGCTGAGGACCGATGCGGATCCCACCGTTTTTATCCCCCCAATGGTTCCCTTCACGACCTCAACATCAAGCGTATCGGCTATTTTCTTTATTGAGGATGCTGTGTATCCCCTGTGCACCATTGCCGCATGATCGTTTGCGACTATGTCATTCCCCACAGCATTTATGCGGTCCTTAAGATAAAGAATGTTCCTGCCCGATGCCAGGTTGAGATCCAGCTTCTCGCTGTTTACAGGAAGTATGATGCCCCTTGAATTGAGAACCATAAGGCTTCCTATGAGATTGGAATTGTCTATGAGTATCTTCTCAGTCTTAACCTGAAGCCCTTCCTCAATATCTCTGAGAGAATCGTCTTCGATTGGCACAGGCACGAATGCCACGTCTTCCCAGACGCGTGCATATACGCCTATAAAATTACTTCTAAGAATAGATGTTTTTCTAATCATTTAATCAGGGCAACAATACTTCAGCCGTTCCATCCTGGAGCTTAATAACCTTTACAGTGATCTTTGACTGAACATTTTCCCTGCCCCTTTTCCATATATCTTCGTTCACTCTGGAATCTATCCATATCTTTGTTTCCTCAATTCTCGTGTTCTTTGAGACATACGCCCTTATCATGGATATGGCCGTATCGGCTCTTCTGGACCTTGAGGAATCTCTGGTTCCCCTGAGTGGTATATTCATTATGGTTTCACTGGAATATTCATTTTCTACCATTGTTTCACCTACAGTTTAAGATTGCCCCTTCTCCAGTTCCTTCTTCTTGGGTTCGTGGTTACTCTCCTGTCGGTTTTCATCATTACCCAGCCTGGAACTCGCCTGTTTTCCTTTACTTTCTTCATCAGCCTGATCTTTCTTCCAAGTTCCTTGTTTCTGCTCAATGTTATCTCCTCTCTATTCTTGTTTCCCTTTTCTTCTCTGTGAGTTTTGCCAGTATGTCCCTTATGTCACTGTCGGTCAGCAGGCGGTTAATCCTGCCCATTGATGCAAGTTGCACCAGCTGGTTCTCGACGTTCTCAGCAAGGTCTGGTCTCACGAGCCTCACATTTGCCAGCCTCTCTCTCGCGTCCGGAGCAAGTATCTGTCTGAGAATCTGCTGCTTTCTGGCCTTCTCGGCCTCCTGCATTCTCCTCTGTTCTTCAATTTCCTGCTGTTCCTGCGAATTTCTCTGCATTTCCAGCAGTTTTCTTCTTCTCAGTTCCTCAAGCTCATCGTCGCTGTCCATTCCCCATCACTTAAAGATATTTCTCGAGAGATGGATTTGACTGCGCCAGGCCCTTCATAACCTCCTTTGATGCCTTATCAAGGACGGACGAGCCCTGCGGAGAAACCATTCTCCCCTTTCTGTCCTTCTTGACGTAACCCAGTGATTCCAGCTGAAGAAGCATTTTACGGACTATGAAGCGGCTCCCCTTGGCAGGATGATAGCTAATTGAACCTCTGTCAACCCTTCCTCCGTACTCCTCACTTAGTTTGGATATGCCTATGGGGCCGTTAAGATAAACCTTCCTGAGGGTGGAAGCCAGCCTCTTGTAATACCAGTCCGGGTCTTCCCATGATTTCTCCCTGTGTATTCCTGCCTTGAGATATGAAGCCCATTCGGGCACTTCCACTCTCTTGTCTTCCTTAAACGTTTCTGCCAGATTTTTCAGCAGCATATCTGGCGGCACTTTCTTAACATCTACCATTTAACATCACGAATAAAGGTGCATTTAAAAACTGCTTATAATTCTTTCCTGTTGATGTTTTTGATAACCTCATGACAGTGGCCACCCTTAGTTTTTGGTTTCATCGTGCTAAACTGACCTGCATGTGCAATGATCCGGAAGTCCTGTTTGCCACGTCCTGAAGGCCCCCTCCATGATTTCCCATTCGTTATATATCACCGAACTATGTTAGTCATGATTATGAACATAGAAGAGAATCAGAGTTTTCAGTTCAGTTCCTATTGCATTTCGGCCGATAGCGTGTGGAAAAGCTATGGCCAGCAGGATGCCCTCAAGGGACTGACCCTTCATATCCCCTGTGGCGAGAGGGTTGCACTCATTGGCCCAAATGGCGCCGGGAAATCCACTACACTTAAGCTTCTTGCTGGAATGCTGAAACCGGATGCTGGTTCCTTATCAATAAAGGGTTTTCCTCCAAACAGCTATGATGCAAAGAGATTGATGGGTTATCTTCCCGAGGATGCAAGCCCTTACCTTACCCTTTCTGTCAGGGAAAACCTGGAATATATTGGTGCCATAAGAAACACCCCTGACCTAACGGATCGAATAGAGTCGCTCATCGATCTGCTGGAACTCAGGGAATATGAAAAGGCCAGGACCTCAAGGCTGTCAAGAGGAAACCGCCAGAAACTGGCCCTGGCACTGTCCATCATACATCATCCTGAAATTGTCCTCATGGATGAACCCCTCAATTATCTTGATATTCCAACGCAGGAGAAAGTTATCAGTTTCCTTACAGGCATGAAAGCAACTTTTCTCGTGTCCACACACATAATGTCTATAGCAGAGAGGCTGACAGACAGGTGCCTCATCATATCCCATGGAAACAGGATTTGGGAAGGTAGCATGTCCGAACTCAGAGCTGAAGCAGCCAAGGATACGCCCATTGAATCCATTGTTGCAAGGTTGATGTCAGATGTTCACTAAGGTAATGAAGCTCATCCTGAGGACAAGGTTTTCTGCTTCTTATTTCGCCGTCATAGCGTTTGTGCTCCTGTACTCCCTGATTTCACTGTCAGGAAATGATGCTGGCAGTGGATACCTGTATGGCGACCTTTATTTCACCCTTATAATAGGTGTTTTCTCCACAATATCCATAATTTTTGGCGGAATTTCAGTCACAAAGTCTGACCAGGAATTCCTGCTGGTATCAGCTATCCGGAGAAGAGACCTCGTTCCTGCCCTGTTTACAGCACAGTTCCTAGCATCGGGCCTCATACTTCTGGCAGCTTCGCTAATAACAATCCTTGGGATTTACAGATATTCTGCCCTTGTGGGAGTTGCCATTATTGATGTAATCCTGCTTGCCCTGTTCTCTGTTTCCGTGGGCATTGTCCTGACTGACAGGTCGTTTTTCCTGAGAATCCCACTTGCAGCTGTGTCCCTGCTCTGGATACTTTCCAGCTATCTTGGTTTCAAATATGGCGCAATCTCGTTCCTGAAGTACAATCCGGTTCTGTCGCTTCTTACAATTTTTCCCGTGACCATTGCCAGCTTGTTCTTTGCAGTGAGAATCCTTTCAGGGGAGAATCTACCATACCGTGTTTCCGGAATACGGAAGCAGTCTATGAATTTCAGGAAAACTTCCAGGTATGTGGGACTCTCTCCAAACATGGCAATCCTGAAGCTGGGAATAACTCAGATAAGCCTTGCCACCAGGGCAAGCTCAATGGGAAACATAAAGTCCACTGCCAGGAGAATACAGTTTTCCGTTGTTTTCATCATATTCATCGCCATTGCAGTGGGTTATTCCATTTATATGCTGCATTACGCTGGACCTTCAGAGTATATTTCTTTTCCGGGAATCTCCGGAGTCAACCTTGTTACAATGTTTCTTATCATATACCTCGGGTCAACACCGCAGATGATCATGAGTTCAGGTGCCATGGCCTATGAAAGGGCTTGGCTATCCTTCATGTCCATGGAACCGGGATCCTACGTCAACATGCTCATTATATCTAAAATGATCCAGGCTGCCATTGCCGGCATTCCAATAGCCATTGCAGGCTTTGCGCTTTATCTTCTTGGGGTGCAGGGCACCCTCATGGTCATTCCTGTTTTCGAGATTGCAAGCCCTTTCATGGTGGGAGTGTACCTTTTCATGGCTTTCTCTGTCAGGCCTTACCAGATGAAGGATGAAAATTACATACCGGCAAGGTTCAGCGCCAACCAGTTTCTGATGATCCTGCCAATAATAGGATTCTACATAATTGCCTTCTCCATAATTTTTATACCCATTTCACTTATTTATCTAAGTGCCTTCATGGCACTGATTCTTGCGCTCATACTCACAAGGAAAAACTACTGGACGAGGCGTGTAAACAAAATGGTTGAACGTGGATTTATCTAATCCCCTAGCAGATGATTATCAGGATGGCTTGTGGCCTCCTCTACCCGCAAGAGCCAGGCCCCCTCAACTTCAAGGACTGCTGGAGGAACTCCATGTACCTGATCTTCCTGAACCAGAAATTACTCTGTCCTTCGTGCTGAAACATCTGGCTTTAGGGATGCTGGCACACATGAAGCATTAAGCTATCCAATCTATTTCATTTCCATCTGCCGGTGGACATTACAATGTGCTGGGGGAAACCATAAGGTTTACTGGTTTTCATCTTAATTCCTGCGAATGAGATTGCTTCGCGAGCAAATGTTAAACAAGACCATCGCATTGCATCGACAAAATGATCAAGCGGAAATAACACCCTTCAGCTTTGAAAGTGAATTTTCCATTTCCTGGATCAGTGCGTTCCTGATCTTTATTCTAATCTCCCCATCGGTAGGTTCCCAGAGGTTGTGGTATCTTCTCATGAAGTCGAGAGCCTCATCTGTGATTTCTCCATTCTTGAGTATCCAGTTAATGCCAGCTGACACAACAAGCAGTTCTCTGTCCTCAGCCATACGCGATTCCATGGCATTTATCCTTTCTTGCGCCATGGATATGGAATCAATCACCTTCTGTGCTTCCTGCCTCATCTGGCCAACTGACATCTCCAGGTTGACCACCCTTGAACTGAGACTCTCTATTTCTTCTTTCAGTTTTGATTTCTGATTTTCCAGCAGATTTATTTCGGATGACATTTTTGCGGCTTCCAGATCATATATCTTTCTGTTTTCAACCCATTCCAGAAAGTCCCTGAAAACGTAATCTGAGATATCAACTGAAGCTCCACCATGGGGCACGTTATCCGAACTGGCTGAAAATCTGGCCTCCACTTCCTTCATTCCAGAAATGATGCGGGGAAGTTCTTCTCTGCTGATGCCATTCGATGTCAGATATTCAAAATATTCATCATAGATCCCATGTTTTCCGATATCTTGATCCGGCTTGGCAGCTTCCTTTCTCTTTGCTTCAGAGTTCTCCGCAACAACTTCTTTCAGTATGCGATTCACTGTGGATACAGATATCCCGTTCTCCCTGGCAAGTTGTGCTTTTGAAATATTCCCGTTTGAATATCTCTCAATTATGCCCCTCTTCATTTCCGGGGAAACTCTTCCTGCCATTTCGCTCATTATGATAATTCCATTAAGGAGATAACATCTTCTGAACCTCTGCACCACTTTCCGGACCTATCTTGGAATTACAAGAGGAGTCTCCTTTCCAGGATATCCCGTTCACTTATTCTGTTGTGCTTTCTTGTAGATTCCATGATGTGACCAAATATGCGCATCACTGCAAGAATATTGGTTATAATTTTTGTCTGGGCTTGGATTTATTGCTGCAGTGAATTAGTCAATGTTGCCGTATATGACAGGTCACTCTTCCATATAATAGTACGAAGTTCAACCACAACTGAAGCGCTGGGAGGGAGATTTGAACTCCCGATCTACAAAGAGAACAGGTTTTCCAGACCTGCGCCCTACCAGGCTAGGCTATCCCAGCTTGCTCACCGCATTCTAATGACTTATTTCAACTACCACGCCTTGAAGGAAGGTGGCTTGCAGCTGGTCTCCCCCATGCATGTAGGCATGGATTCATTGAACAGCGACGATTGACTGGTTGACATTCCCGTGCCAGGGGAAGGAGGCTATTCATTATCCCTTTCGGGCATCGCTCCACAGCCCGCTTCCAGCAGAGGGCTTGAGGCATGTATCCCTTCTCCCCACGGAGAACATGCCGCTGGAACCAGTGTGTTCTTGCGAACATTTAGTCCAACTTAACTGTCTTACTCTTCGGGAAAGTGCCTTACCATTCCAGATGTGGATTGTATGGAATACTGCTCTCAATTATATTATTTCCGTTTGGCGAAACCCGTGTATCTCCATGCTGGCCATGGGAGTTTTGCTGCTTCCATCAAACTCCTAACGACATTATAAATTTAGGGCAACAGTGCCCGTGCATAATTAAAAAATGAGAATCTGGGTGATTCTTCTTTGCCCTCAGACAGCCTAAATGCCTTCATTGGTACGAAATATGAAATGTTATACTGAAATGTATTAATGTGCAAAGAGCCTGGCTAACCACGGGTCAATGTTTCACCACTTACTCAGCCATCCTGCACAAAAGAATAGAGGATGATTACTTAATGTGCTCAAAGACCGGAACGGACAGGGTTTTTGATATTCCCTTCATTCCCTTGAGGTTGTCTAGCACAAGTTCGGAGAGTTCTTTCATGTTGCGCGCAACAGCAAGTACGATAATATCCCAATTTCCGGCTATTATGGATGCGGAAAGCACGTTATCCAGCTTGGCAATCTGTTCAACCAGTTCTCTCTGATTCACTGGAGACCTGAAGTCAAATTCTATGAGAATATATGACATGATGCTATAACCAAGCTTATCATAGTCCATATCCAGGGTGTATCTTTTGATGAAACCTTCCTTTCGCAACTTCTCCATCCTCTCGAAAACAGTGGCACGCGGAATATCAAGTTTTGAGGATATTTCTGAGATTTTGTCTCTACCATTTTCCTTAAGGTGGTTTAAAATCAGAAGATCTTTGGCATCTAATTTTCCTTGCATAATCAATAAAATACTATTACTACTTAAAGTCATCTTTACAAAAGGTCAATATATACCAAAAAAAATTCACACATCGCCCATCTATATCTTAAAAATCTTCCCGCAAATTATAACATTATGCTCAATAGTGAACGTATTCTTCATATTATCTCACAAAACTGCTTAAAGAATTAAAAAATCACCGGATTCAATAATATCGAGATTTAAATGAAAAAATACATGCTGGTGATAAATGCGAGTCAATATACATCACTGTATTGGCACATTTGTTAATAGTTGAGTGAAAAAATTTCTTCTCTTATATTTTACGCAAAATATTCGGGGTTTGCTTCTTATTTTGAATTGTTTACAATGTTCATTACTATGAAGAGACTCAGCAGATTTAGCGCCAGTGTTGACAGGTAGAAAGCCACTGAATGTGAAAAGGTTATTCCCAGAGAAATATAGGAAATCACTGTAGAAACCAGTGTTGGGAGGGAAATCAGCAATGCAGTTATGGCAAAAAGGATCACGAGCTCAGTGTTTCCCCCAAAGGAATAGAAGTTAACAGTGGTCGCACCCTTGGGGACCTTTCTCATGAGCCGCCGGAGGTTATAGAGGGAGCTGTATACGTATGCAATCACCAGATTAACCGGGAACAGGAGGAAAATGATTGGGTTTCCTCTCGCTTTCATGAGAAACAGTATTGATATCGGCGCAACTATTGCTGCAAATACCACCGCACCAACGTATTCCTTGGAGTAGATGATGTCTCTGAGCCTGACGGGTAGTGCCTGGAGTACACTGATGCCGTTTCCTTCCGAGATTATTAGCACTATGGAATAGAAGGCTGAGGAAACTATCACTATTGCCAGCATGGAATAATAAATTGAAATCGAACCAAATGTAACATCTGAGGAGTAGAAGAATATGGAAAGAAGCGTAGGAAGAACCAGGAATACAGGTATGAGCATCATGAGAAAATTCTGGGACTTTCTGAAAATATTCCGTACATCCTTCCTGAATATTGTGATGTAGAATCCGGACTTTGATTCGTGTAGCTTCTTCTGGGATATGCCTGCGGTGTTATACGATACTGTCTCGGTCTGTGTCACCCTGCTGAATGTGCGTGCGTTGACCATAAGGAAGAGAAAAATTGCCATCAGGGCGTAGATCAATGATGCAGCCATGCCGTAATAGACATACGAGGATGGCTGTGCTGCGGGGAATATTATATAGGCTGAATTCAGGAGCGGCACAAACAGGTATGGAAGATGGTTCCTGATTGAGGGCAGCACGGGGATCTCCTGTGGAATCTGTATGGCAATTTCAAAAAGTATAAAGAAAGCTATGAAACCTGTAACCCTCAGGATTGTGGATATGGATCCGCTCCTGAGACCACGCTTTTTCTCCACACTTCCAGACAGAATATATATCATGGCGCTTCCGGCCGTGTAGCCAAACCCGAGCATGATGAAAGCCCACAATACCCCGGTAAAGGCTGAAAGAAAGTTTCCTGTGAGATAGATGTATGCCCATATTATTGGAACTATGACAAAGAGGCTTGAGGAACCGGTGAACACAAACCATGAAAGGGGAAGAACCTGGTGGCCGATCCTTGTTGGAAGGGGCTTCAGCGGTTCGAAAAGCCTGTATGTGCGAACGATGTTTGTGAACATTATGAAGCTGTACAGGCTTATGATAAATATGTAGGCATAAAGAAGAAGAGAAAGTGTCTGCAGATGATCCACGGGATCTGGAAGCCGCATCTGCGTATACGTCAGGAATGAGGAGAATGCAATCATTGAAATTGCCGTTACGCCGTATGTGATAAATATAAGGCGTTCAATGTACCTGGCACCCTGCGTTGCAGACCTGCCTGTTTTTTCCTGGAATTTTGGAGAATCCTTGAGTGCAAGGTATCTCTGTTCGGCAACTATTCGCCTGCTCAGTTCAAATATGTCGTGATTCACGACGACATCGTCTCTCTGAGCGATTTTATGACCGGCCCCAGATCGCCTTCTCCGGTAAAATTCAGGAATATATCTTCCAGTTTTGACGTACCGGACCTTCTTCTCAGCTCTTCCAGGGTTCCAGTATCCACTATCTTTCCTCTATAGATTATTGACATCCTTGTGCAGACAGTTTCTGCCACTTCAAGAACGTGAGTTGAGAATATTATGGTCCTGCCTCTTGATGCATAGTCATTCAGCAGGTTTTTCAATATCTTTGCAGACCTTGGATCAAGGCCATTCATCCCCTCATCCAGAATTATGATCTCAGGATCATGTATGAGTGCCGCCATTATTGCGACCTTCTGTTTTGTCCCAAATGAAAGCGATCCGATGAATGTGTTCATCTTATCCATTATCTCGAATGCGCTGGCAAAACTCTCTATACGCCTTGCCAGAGTTTCATGGTCAATTTTCCTGACCGAGCCTATAAAATTGAGAAATTCCGTCGGTGTCAGGGATTCATACAGTACAGGGGTTTCAGGAACATATCCTGTTATCCGCTTGACCTTAAGGCTGTCCTTTAAAACATCCAGTCCGGAAACACGGACATAACCGGATGTGTAATCAAGTATGGAACATATGATCCGCAAAAGTGTTGTTTTACCTGAACCGTTCGGGCCAAGAAGGCCGAATATCTCTCCCGGACTTATCTCCAGGTCTACGCCGTCAAGAGCCCTTGTTTCACCGTAGTTCTTGAAAAGGTTATGGATCACTATGGAGGGTGGGTTCATGAAAGTGCTAATTGACTCCCCATAATATATCTATTCATCGAGGTGCCGAAATAGTATTTCTCTGGCATGACATTGAAACTGGCATTACTCATTGCAACGATGCGCAGTATTCATTTGAAAATCAGCACATCCCAGTTCACTATCTCCTGGATCCTGGTATCTTGTAGGGCAAGAAAATCCTGCTTTGGCATTTCGCTGAAAGCCTGCGGGCAATCAGATGATGGAAATGTGGAACACGATGTGGAATATCTGGCCCACAAGAAACGAGCCAAATGCAGCAAGAAGCGCAAGTGCTGCTGATTTAACTGCTTCCTTTCTCACGCTCATGTTCATGGAAATGGCAACAATGGAGTTGGATATGGCCTGGGAAAACGCAACAAGGATCACTGAGAGTATGAGTGCGTAAAGGACAGGGAGGAAGAGAAATGGTATAATTGGTATTGCAGCGCCAAGAATATAGAACATTCCCGTGTTAACAGCCGCCTTCCTGCTTTCATTTCTGTATTTCTGTACCTTGGAGTCGTCTTTCTCCTCATCGTTAAGTATGGCATTCCTCCGAATCTGCGATATCTTGAACTGTGTTTCAGAATTTGTGGCAAGATACGCACCCACGCTCATGCTCATGGCGCCGCTCACGCCCACAATGAGCCCACCCATGGCAACATACGTGTGATCTGAAATTATGGCCGTTAGGCCAGCCAGTGCTGCAAGAACTTCCACCAGGCCGTCGCTTATGCCGTATATAACATTCCTGTTTCGTTCCAGTTGCTCCCTGCTCTGATCCAGAGTGTAGCTGAATACATCCTCGTGCTCCACCTCGTCATCAATTATCTTCTCAAGGCCGGCCCTGAATTCTGGATCATCGGCCGCAAGCGGACTGGCCTTTCTGTAGGAGGCTACAGTCTCAACTTCGCCATGCTCCATTATCTTGGCCGTTAGCCCTGTTCCCAGTATCCAGTGCAGAAAAAGCAGAAAAGAAACCCTGAAACTCCTAGGCCCGATGTTGTCAACATTTTCTCCGTTTCTCTCAAGATAGGCTTTCCAGAATTGTGAGTGCTCCTTTTCTATGTATGAAAGCCTTTCCAGCGACTGCTTGAGCCATGGATCCTTTATGCGCCTGGAGAGCCTGAGATAGAAATCCATATCTGTAAGCTCATCTCTGTAGAAATCACGCGTCTTGATGATCTTCTCAGATATGTCCATCTTTCCCACAGTGAATTAAGAGATAAATATGCTTTCCTATTTTATTTTGAATACGAAATACGTATAATACATCCGTTTTTCTTTCAACAAGATATATATTATTGGCAAATATAAGTAATTGAGAACCATGATGAAGGATA
Organism: Thermoplasmata archaeon; assembly: GCA_021819605.1. Taxonomy (GTDB): domain Archaea; phylum Thermoplasmatota; class Thermoplasmata; order Thermoplasmatales; family Thermoplasmataceae; genus UBA509. Next base: position 2,608 of record JAKAQT010000030.1, on the reverse strand, counting down.
TGGAAAAAACTGAAAAATTGAACAGCATATCAATAAAGGTGACTCCACCCGGGCCCAGGGCCAGGAAGATTATCCAGGATGATGAGAAATACATGGTAACCAGCACAAAATCACTCCCCATAGTTGCAGAAAGAGGTGAGGGAGCCTTCATCCAGGATGTTGACGGCAATGTTTATCTGGACTTTTCCACGGGCATAAGCGTCACAAATCTCGGACACGTGAATCCACATGTAACAGAGGCTGTTGAAAAACAGCTCCACAAGCTCTGGCACTTTGCCGGCACTGACTTTTACTACAAGATTCAGGTGGACGCGGCAAGAGCACTGGAAAGTGTGGCTCCTGGCAGTTTCCAGAAGAAAGTGTTCTTCACAAACAGCGGAACGGAAAGCACTGAGGCCGCCATCAAGATTGCCAAGGCGCATACCGGGAAGCAGCAGTTCATAGGCTTCATTGGCGGATTTCATGGAAGATCCCAGGGTGCACTGTCATTCACTGCGTCCAGGCCAATCCACCACAAGGGCTTTTTCCCATCCATGCCGGGAGTTGAGCATGCCCCTTACCCCAACCCATACAGGAACCCTTTCAACATAGACGGCTACGAGGAACCAGATGAACTGGAAGACCGCGTCATAGACTTCATTGACAGGTACATGCTTCGCACCTACCTCCCGCGGGAGAACCTTGCAGGATTCCTTGTTGAGCCGATTCAGGGAGAGGGTGGCTACATTGTGCCACCAAAGAACTTCCACAGGAAGCTCAGGAAACTGGCTGACGAGAACAATGCAGTTGTCATAATGGATGAGGTTCAGACGGGAATGGGCAGAACCGGCAAATTCTTTGCATCGGAGCACTTCGGGGTCGAGCCTGAGATCATAGGGCTTGCAAAGGCCATTGCCAACGGTGTTCCAATGGGTGCAATTGTTATAAAGGATTCACTGGATTTCAGGGAGGCGGGGCTTCACTCAAACACATTCGGCGGAAACCTTCTTGCCAGTGCCGCAGCAGTTGCGGTAATTGACACCATAAAAACCGAGAACCTTCTTGAAAATGCCACAAAACAGGGAGATTACTTCAAGAAGCGCCTGCTTGAACTTCAGGAAAAACATGATGTCATTGGAGATGTGAGAGGCATAGGGCTGATGCTTGCTGTGGATTTCGTGAAGGACAGGAAGACAAAGGAACCGGCGACTAAATACAGGGACACGGTTGAACTCAAGGCACTTGAGAACGGACTCATTGTGCTGGCCGCCGGACTGAGCGCCATAAGGCTGATCCCAGCCCTGAACATAACAAGGGACCAGATAGATATGGGCGTTGAGGCTCTGGAGAAGGCCATCGTGGCCTCCCACTAAATTTCCTGATTCATGTAGTCAATGAGTTTTGTGAGGGGCATACCCTCAGCCCATTTTAAAATGAAATTTCCATTTCTTGTTTCTCCCACGTCCGGGATTATCTCGTACAGGTGACGTATACGCCCCTCAGGTTTTGCAGGTATGGTGAATATACGCCATGGATCTCCACCAACACTTTTCAGCCTGTATGCATACACAACAAAAAGTCCTGCCCTCTGGCACAGATCCCTGAGGCGTGTGGCCTGGTCCTGCCTTTGCCCGGAAGCCTCCGTGAACATTATGGTGTCATTCACCGATGACTTCACCTCTATTATCATTGAATAATCATGCCTGAGCGCTATGAGATCAGCACCAAGGGAACCTGCCGAACGTGTCACGAAGAAAGGCCGCGATATTATTGACCTCAGGGCCTCTTGCGAGGCAGGATCCAGACGCTTGAGCAACCTTGATATAACGTTCTCGTTCCCGGATAGTATTCCGGACAGTTCCCTTTCGTAGATGCTGCCGTTCAAGAGATCGGGTGCTATTTCTCAGAGGTAATATAAGCTTGGTGTCTGGAGGAGCAATGACGGTCCTCTGTAAAATATTTGGATCATGTATATTTCATATATAGGTATTGTCAAATGTATTTAGTATTTTGATTAAATAAATATGCTACTCAAAGCTGTCTATATGGGAACAAAATGTTAGATGATCCTTATGAAAATCTGGATAGCAAGAAACTGAGTTTCTTCCACTGGAAGAGCCTGATTACGACCGGAATGGGGGTATTTACCGATGGATATGACCTATCGTCCATAGGCATAGTCCTTCCTCTTGTGCTTGTATCATTCGGGATCAAGAGCCTGACGGGTATAGAATCCTCTCTTCTGGCAGGATCGGCACTTATTGGCGCTGTGGTGGGTGCGCTGATTTTCGGCATCCTTTCAAATGGAGGACGGAAGCGTTTCTATGGCCTTGACGTCACCATAATGGCTGTTGCTGCTGTCCTGCAGATATTTGCCGCCAATCCCCTTGAGCTGATACTGATCAGGACGGTCCTGGGAATTGGGGTAGGGGCAGACTATGTGCTCTCACCCATGATAATGGGGGAACACGCAAACTCCAGAGATCGCGGTAAAATAATTGCCCTTGGATTCGGGCTGCTGTGGGGCTTCGGTGCCACGGTTGCAGCTGTAGTGTACCTGGGATTGCACGGGGTCGTATCTGATTCCCTCCTCTGGAGGGTTGTGCTGGCGGCAGGATCAATTCCAGCA
>JAKAQT010000139.1 GCA_021819605.1 Thermoplasmata archaeon | reverse complement strand
CCGATCTATCACCAACCCGTTCAGTGTCACACCTGAACGGCATATTCATGGAGCATACCGATCAGTCCAACCTGAACAGGTTCCTGAGGAATATCCCGATACTGGAGATATTCAGGAAGTCTGTCAGGCATGATCAACAGTCATTCATCAGATCCTGTGCTGGCCATTGACGGCACAATTCCTGAAAGAAATGGCAGGCATATTGAGGGGGCATCATGGGTATTTGATCACACACAGGGGAATGCAGCATGTCACTGCTGTCATATGGGGAAGGGAGGAAATATTCCCCCTGAACCTTGACCTCAAGGCAAAGAATGGGCTGTCCAGGATAGCCATTCAGATGGCTGTCATCAAGTGATCAATCACAGCAGGGATGAAGAATATGGGAAAGGTTCGGGTCATAATATCCATTGGAAGAAACTCAGAAAAGTTCTTTGTCCCCACCATGGATGCAAGGAAGCCAGAAAAGGTGATAGATCCGTATCTCAGGAGATGGGATATGGAGGTTTTTCACAGGGAACTGAAGCAGGACGGGCCAAGGCATCTCTACCAGAGGACGCATGAACGCTTTCATGGTACGGCAAAGCTGAGTCTCTTGGGTGAGCTGCTTCTCGAAATCTCTGCCATACGCTCCATGGAAACCCATCTTAAAATCGGGAAAGGTACACCTGACCTGGGATTCCGGTTGATCTGTTCAGGGCCATGGAGAAGGGTGGAAAAGAGTTTCTGGAAGCATTGCTTGCATCTATGGGGAAGCCCTACAGGTCAACAATGGGTTTAATGGGAGGTCAAACGCAAAAGTATAGAAAGTTACTGGAATTTTCCATTACATAATGTTAATACGTTATTATTGAATAATCATAATCAGAAATGACATCAGATCAGAAATATTCACTTGAGAAACTGGCGGAATCCGAAGAGGAACTTGCCAGGATCTATTCAGACCTTGAGAGCAAAGCCTCTCTGGATAACATAAAGATGTTTCTCAGCAATTTTGCAAAGGGCCATGAAAATATAGCCAACTACCTTGAGGAAAGCAGGGTTAAGAAAAGTGATATCAGACAGAAGACCCACAGATACAGGAACATACATGCCACAGACCACCTTGCCAGCAACGAGGAAGTAGATCTGGGCAATCTTCAGAGCGTGCTCCTCTTCATATCAAAGACTGAATCAGATTCGCTCAAGAAATACGAAAGGGTGGCTGGAAAAATTGATGAAACCGGCAAGGCAAAATTGCTGGAAACCGTCAGATCGGAGAAATCTGCCATGGTAGCAAAGGCTGACAGGCTGTACTTTGATTTTATAGAATCCCGCGTTTCCTGATCACTGATTGAAATGCGTCTCATAATAGGATCGAAGGATGACCAGGCCAGCGTAGCAATGTCTCAGAGGCTCCTGGAAACTGTGGATTTCCGTCCCTTTGATGGACAGGAAGGAGTGTTGAAGCATGGAGATTTTCTGTTCAGCTACATCCAGAAGAGACACCTGTACATGGATAATCTTGATGCAGGCCTGAATGGACTTTCACAGGCAATTGATGTCGTAATATTCCTATCACGGCATTCCTCGGCTGCGGATATCAAGAGCCTCACGGTACATCCCACAGGCAATTTCAGCGAGGCTAAACTTGGTGGATTTGTGGGCAGGCTTTCGCCAACGGCACCGGCAGATATGACTTCTGCCCTGCTGGAGATGCACAGCACATACAGGGGTGATGAGTTCAAGGTGACCTACGAAGCTACCCATCACGGACCAGCCCTTGACATTCCCCACTTTTATATGGAAATAGGGACAACAGAAGCCCAGTGGAACAACCCTGAGGCGCAGGACACCATAATCAGGGGTATTTTCGCCCAGAGGAGGAATTTCAACGGGGCATTTGTTGGTATTGGCGGCGGCCACTACATGCCCAAGATAACGGAATATTCCGTCGAGAATACAGTTGCCATGGGTCACATGATCTCCAAGCACGCGCTGGAGAACATAAGCCAGGACCTCATAAGGCAGAGCGTTGAGAAGACGCCTGGCTGCCGTGGATTCATCATGGATCGCAAGGGGACAAAGTCTCAGGCAAGGGAAACTGTGTTGTCCGTTGCGGATTCTCTTGGCCTGGAGGTAATAAGAATTTAACTGTGCATTTTTTGGCTATGCCACACTTGCTATAATATTTTTTGTATATAATTTATACGATTTAAGTAGACACCGGGAAATTCAGATTCCGCGACGAACATTTTGATTAAAATGTCATACAATATGTTTATATAGTTCAATTTTCTAACAGGACTCAATCAGGCATATGTCCTGAGTGAATAGAGATGGAAGGAATAGAAGAGGACGAACCTCCTGGAAAAACACCTTTTTTTAGAGCTAGAAACCTTGAACACGCCCTCAAACTTAAGAACCTTTACATAAAGTTTGAAGGGGCGGGAATAACAGGAACCCAGAAAGACCGTATCTCAAAGTTGCATGTCCTTAAGGCCAGGGAGAAGGGTTATGATACCATTTCACTGGCTACATGCGGAAATTACGGCGCATCAATCTCTTATTTTGCCAACCTCTACGGGATGAAGTCCGTGGTGGCTGTACCGGAATATTACTCCGGAGACAGGAATGACGAGATAAGGGGAAATGGTGCCGAAATACTTGAGGTCCCGGCCAAGTACGAGGATCTTGTGGAATTCATGAGAGACAAATCCAGCAGCGAGGCATGGTATGATTCCAGCCCTGGATCTGTGAATTCTGAGATAGATATGGAAGGATATGAGACCATAGCCTACGAGATAGTCTCACAGCTCGG
>JAKAQT010000029.1 GCA_021819605.1 Thermoplasmata archaeon | reverse complement strand
CGATCTATTCTACAACATTTAACATTTCCACTGATTAGCAAACTACCATCCAAGTTATCAACCAGTATATAATTGATTCATCATTTTGAACTCACTACATTAAGTCGCATACTAAAAAGAAGAAAAACATCTTTAATTGTTAGAAATAATTTATGATGTTTCTAAAATCCATAACTTCTACTGATCACATGAGAATGACGTCCATGAGATTCATCGAATAAAAAGCACACGCAAATAAAGCAGAAATTCGATTAAAAACCACCATATTCACTGCATATCTGCACTCTTTCTATTAGGTTCTCAAACCTTGAACTGTAAGGAGTCTCGACCCAACCTCTTTTATGTAATCTTTGTTATGCATAACTAGCTTTCGCATGTTATAGTTATTAGCTTCATAAGCTGGACAACATGCTATTATACACCTGTACGTATTCAATATTCTGCAATGAGAAGCAAGGGTAAGAGTGCCATTGAAAAAGTATTCTCAAGATTGACCTCCAAAGATGCCCACTCTGGAGATTTTTTGTGGGCAAGTCCAGATCTGGTCTATGTCCATGACGTGCTTGGGCCAATGATGCTGGATTCATACCGAAAACTTGGCAACCCTGCATTGAGATACAGAGGGAGAACGCTATTTGTGTATGATCATATCTTTCCGCCAAAGGATTCTGCCAGTGCCAATAACATCCTGTCCATGAAAGATTTCGCTTCCCTGAATGGAATTGAAAGTATCCCGGCCGGGGAGGGAATAGAGCATACTCTCCTCATTGAACGGGGCGATATTAAACTGGGAATGTTTGTGGTCGGTTCCGATTCCCACACAGTTACCGCCGGGGCCAATGGTGCTTTTGGTGCAGGGCTGGGTTCAACTGATCTGGCATGTCTTCTTGCAAGTGGGAAAACATGGTTCATGGTGCCTGAAACTATTCTTTTTAGATTGAGTGGGAAATTTAACAGGTTTGTCACAGGTAAGGATGTTATTCTTAGCATAATCTCGAAGATAGGCGTTGACGGAGCAAATTATCGCTGCATGGAATTCAGAACTGAGGGCAGGGCACATCTTGGTCTGGACGAAAGGCTAGCCATAGCGAATATGACCGTGGAAGCAGGTGCAAAAACATGCTTTCTCCCGCCTGATGTGAGCCAGGAAAAACTGATTGAGATTCAGAGTGATGAAGATGCCAGAATTTTAGAAGAATTTCCTGTTGACCTCTCGTCAGTTGAACCTGAGATTGCCGCCCCTTATTCCCCGGGTAATGTAAAACACCTATCAGACCTGCAGGGCACCAAAGTCAACCAGGTCTATATTGGCAACTGTGCCAACGGAACTCTGTCTGATCTCAAGGAAGCAGCAGAAATATTGAAACACAATCATGTAAGAGAGGGCGTAACGATGATTGTAGTGCCGGCCACGAGAAGCATCTACAGCAAAGCCCTGGAACTTGGACTGATCAAAATATTTCTGGATAGCGGAGCTGTAGTTTCTCCCCCCACTTGCGGGGCATGTGCGGGCCTGCACATGGGTGTGCTCGGGCATGATCAGGTATGCATCTCCAATACAAACAGGAATTTCAGGGGAAGAATGGGCGATCCCACCAGCAAAGTGTATCTTGCAAATTCTTATGTTGCTGCAGCAGCTGCCGTGGAAGGTAAGATTGTGAACCCCCAAGAGGTGTTTTAATGAGCAGGATTTTTGTCTTTGGAGATGACATAGATACCGATGTCATTGCTCCCGGAGGATATCTTCATCTGGGAATAGAAGATGTGAAGAAGCATTGCATGGAAGCTATATATCCGGACTTCTGGAAGGACGTGTCAAAGGGAGATATCATAGTTGCAGGGAAAAATTTTGGAACCGGTTCCTCCAGGGAGCAGGCTCCGGTTGTTCTGATGGAACTTGGAATTTCCCTGATACTTGCCACAAGCTTTGCAAGAATTTTTTTCAGAAACGCAGTAAACGTTGGACTTCCAATAGGAACAATAACTGGGCCTTTGGAGTTTAAACAGGGAGACGATGTAAATTTTGATCTGGAGAAAGGGGAATTAATCCGTGCAGCCGACCATAAGGCGATCAAGTTCAAAGCACCTTCTGGCGCTCTGGCAGACATATTGTCAGAAGGTGGAATAATACCATATACTCTGAAAAAGCTGGGAAGATTGCCTGATGAGAAACGTTGATCCTTCTCTTTCAGTCCAGATTTCACCTGAACGATTCCATTTCTTCCTTTTTCATCCTGCCTGAGACGACGAAAAATTTGTTTCCTTCAAATCACTGCAGCAAACAGGTCCTGTCTCACATTGAATAATTTAACGGATTAGATATTTTCTTAATATACGTGCCACGGTTAAAGAAGCCATGATAACAGACGATACGCTCAGGGAAGGACTTCAAACTCCAGGCATCTCATTCACTATGGAGGAGAAGATTAAACTTGCAAAGATTATTTCAGAATCTGGCGTGAAGAGGGCGCTGGTTTCTTATCCTTCAGCCCACAGATCGGAGGTGGAAGTTACTGAAAGGATTGTAAAGGAAAAAATCTTCAGCGAAACCTATGCTCTGGGCAGAACACTTACTTCAGACATAGACACAATTGTGGAGACCGGCGCAAATATATCTCTTCACCTTCCATTCAGGCTGGAAAACCTTGATAAAGTGAAGGAGGCGATCACCTATGCATCAAGGAAGAATAGAAAACTTGAGGTTGCTGTAGTTGATGTCATACACCATTCAGATAAGGAAATCCTTGACCTCGTGAGGATGGTTTCAGAAGCTGGTGCTGACGTGATCCAGCTTCCGGACACAACTGGATCTGGCTATCCTGCAAGAATGCGATCCATAATAAGGCTGGTGAAGTCAATTTTTGATGTTGAAGTTGAGGTGCACTGCCACAATGACATTGGCGGATCGATCTCCAACACAATTGCAGGAATTGAAGCTGGAGCAGAATATGCTGATTCAACAATATTTGGGATGGGAGAACGTAATGGCATTGCTGATACCGCATCGCTTGTTAGCCTTCTTGAAGCCCAGGACATAGCCACCGAAATTGATCTCGTTAAGCTGGAAAAAGCATATGACAGCATGCTTGAGTTCATCCTTGAGAAAATAGGATATAATTTCTTCGTTGACAACAGACCCGTCTACGGAAAGAATACAGTAATCAATACCGCAGGAACTCATGCAGCATTCTCTGACGTTTTCAGCGGGGGCGGAGTTTCAGTGAATGTATACACAGGGAAGGCCATGATCAGGGAAATACTGGAATCCAGAGGGAGGCATGTGGATGATAAATCTCTGCCAGTGCTGGTAAACCTCATCAAGGACGAGGCTGTCAGCAGCGGACGAACCATAACCATAGAAAGAATAATGAAGATGGCGGAGGAATTCCAATGATAAAGGTTCTTGAGATAGGGCATATTGTTGCAGGACCAACTGCAGGCCTTATTCTCTCAGACCTGGGCTACGATGTCATAAAGATTGAACGGCCGGGAGATGGGGACATTGCCAGGCGGCTTACAGGATCCAGCTCAGGTGCCTTTCCATTTTATAACAGGAACAAGAAGAGCCTTACTGTGGACATGTCATCTGAAGAGGGGAAGAAGATTTTCCTGAATCTTGCAGAACAATCTGGGGTCATAATTGATAATCTTGGATACGGTGCCATGGACAGGCTTGGCCTTTCATACGAGGTAATATCCAGGCGCAACCCGAAGATCGTTTATCTTTCAATGAAGGGATACGGCAAGGGCGTTTACGAAAAAAGGAAATCACTGGACTACCCTATTGAGGTTCACTCCGGACTTGCATACATGACCGGATTGACCGGGAAACCCATGAGGGTTGGGGGGTCCCTTGTTGACATGAGTGCCGCGATGTTCGGCGTCATAGCAGTGCTGAACGCAATGTTTGAAATGAGGGAAAGCGGCGTAGGAAAATACATAGATATCGGGCTGTTTGAAAGTTCAGTTTTCCTCATGGGCCAGCATATTGCAACGTATCAGATCAATCAGCGGGAACTCAAGCCCATCAATGAGGAGGGTTTTGCATGGGCCATTTATGATTTCTTTCCCACAAAAGAAGGCAGATCCCTCTTCATAGCTGTAACCACAGACAACCAGTGGAGGGATTTCTGCAACGGCCTGGAACTTGGAGTCTGCAACGATGTTTCTCTGGACCGCAACGAAAAGAGGTTCGAAAAGAGAGATATGCTATACGGGCTTATCTCAGAAAAGACCTCTAAAATCGCCATTGGCGATCTCATGAATCTACTTGAGAAAATGAATATAGCCTTTGCTGTACTGAATAAACCGTGGGACATGCTGGCTGACCCTCAGGCTTCTGCTAAAATGGTGACCGAGACTTATGAAAATCGGCCCATCCGTGTTCCCGTTACCCCCACAGGCGGCTTAATGAGAGGCAACCCACCAGGCCTGGGAGAAAACACAGACGAAATTTTACAGAATCTTGGGTACAGTTCAAAGGAAATTCAGGAACTGAAGGCGAAGGGCGTAATCTGAATTCACATAACCTGCATTACCTGGATTACTTTCCAGTGAAAATATCGGATAAGGCGCTTTCATTAGCCACAACGTAATTCATGTGGCAGTATTGATGTTAACGCTGCATTTTGTTGTTATTTCTGTATTAATGTTAAATATAACAACAACCGAAATGTATAATGCCAACTAAATCCTATATTATCTGTAATGTTCTACTGCGAGATCAAGATCAACAGCAATTGCGGACTTTCCCAACTTTCCGATGTGCTGGAAACCCCGGTAAACGTCTCCTACGTGAATCCAATGTCCAGAGGCCAGAATCTTGTTCTTTCTTATTCAAGAACCGATCTCTCGCCTGAGAAAATTGATTTTCAATCACGCGATATTATCAACAGAAATATTTATGGAGTTGGCAAATTCATGATTATGAATTCTGTCAAGCGGGGACATGGAATAATACATTCCATCGTTGACGGAGGAGGATTTCCAATTTTTCCTGTAGTGATTGGATCCGGAATCGAGAATGTCGCGTGTATTGTTTCCAGCAGAGAGCTCTGTGATCCCATTATCCACAACATTGAAAAGAAGAATCACATTGATGATTTGACAGTATCAAAACTAAGACAGGAAGACCTGGCTTCACTCATGAACAGAAATTATGTTCCGCTGTATGGGCAACTCACAACAATGGAATTCGAGATACTGAGGTCAGCTGTGAGCAACGGTTATTATCAGTGGCCAAGAGAATACAATCTTGATGATATATCAAAGCGTTTTAACATAAGAAAACCCACAGTCCTGTATCATCTCAGGAATGCAGAAAAGAAAATCCTTGGTTTGATGTTTCGCTGATGACTTGTTAAGAATATATCCGGTCAGTCACAACGATAGTCATGTTTTTGCAAACGGACAGTGTGGTTTACCAAAACTAGCCTACCGCTCAACCATGGATTTAGCGGATTTATTCTTGACGTCGGGTAATATCATGGACTGTTGCAGGCTTTTGTAATTTGATTACTCATGAACTTTTGTCCGCAGTTGCAAACATTGATGCCAAAAATTTCATCAAAACAATGTGATTTAAAATCAAGTCAATAAAAATTAAAATAAAATAAGAAGTGATTTCTTCAGTTCGCTATCTGTTCCACATATTTTCTTGTGCTCTTTGGACCAAGAACTATGAGAACAACTGAAACAATCACAACCAGAATCCATACGAAGGCAAATATCCCTGGTGCATTCTTAGATCCTATGAATACTGCTATGAACAGCACCAGTATAGTTGTGGATATCCTGCTTATGGAATAAACAAAGCCTGCAGCAGTAGTCCTTACCCTTGTCGGGAATATTTCTGCATTGTACTGGTGCATGAAGTTTGAAAAGTTCCACAGCATAAAGGCAGTAAGGAAACCGAATATGACAACCTCATCCAGTCCATGTATGATAGCGAAGAACGTTCCAAATACGCCTCCAAGTACTGCAAAGAGAATTATCCCCCACTTTCTCTCAATCTTGTCGATTATGAATATGTTGAATATGCTGCCGAATACAAAACCTGAGAATATCACTGCTGCTGCTCCCAGAGGGTCACTTTTTGGGAAAGACACTGTCACAAGGCCGGGCGCAAATGTAACAAAGCCATAGAAGATGCCAGACTGGAAGAACATGAAAATTGCCATCATAATGGTGGTCTTCCTCACATCTGGAGCAAAGATGTCCTTGTATTTTGATACACGAACTGGCACTTCAAGCGTATCGGTTACAGGTGGCAGTTCCTTGACTCCTGCACTTTTCTTGACCTCTTCTTCTATCTTATCCATCATGGTTTCTGCTTCCTCAAGCTTTCCATGATTTGCTAGCCATCTCGGCGACTCCTTCAGCCTGAATCTTATGAGCCATACCACAATGCCTGCAGCTCCCATGAACCAGAGAGGAATCCTGAATGAGTAATATCCCATGTTGTGTGTGATTGAAGTGATGAATATGATCAATGGGGCAGCCGTGACTGCTATTGTGTATATCAATGCAAGCCAAGCACCCCTGTTCTTACCCGTGAAAACTTCAGTTCCATAGCTGTCAACAAGTGGAAATTCTCCACCAACCCCTATACCTCCAATCATAACAAATATTCCAATCAGAGGCCACGAATTCATGAAACCAGCAATTATCATTCCAAGACCAAATACAAGCTGGTTGATCAGGAACACCGCTCTTCTTCCCCTTGCATCTGCAAGCCTTCCAAAAGCTATTGAGCCCACAAACTCTCCCGCAAAGAAAAATGCGGGAAAAGCAAATGTCTGCAGATTACCGGTCAGATGATAATACGCCGCCACCAGACCAAGAATAGCCCCGTTTCCCAGAAGCATCAAACTCTCGGCCCATTCTCCACTGGTGAGCATGAGCGCGAATTTTGTGTGGAAACTGCTAAAAGGCAATCTCTCAAGTCTGCCAGCTATATTTTCTCTACTGGTATCACCTTTAGTGTCTTCTACCATGTCTTGATCTAATTTCAGTCCGTATTTATAATTACATTATAACCTGTTAGAAATTGTTAAATCATAGATTCTGCACTTAATAGGTTAGAAAATTCTCCCACAAATGAACTAAAAAGTGTTGAATCGTTGTACCAAACAGAATATAGCGCACTGTTAACATTTAAATTTTGACCCGGTTGAAGATATTCTATATCATTTTCACGGCATTCGGCAGAAAAATATGCTTGCATCATTGTTCCATCAAATATTTGTCGTTTATTTGTAAGCAATTTTCATTACATCCAGTGGTGCTTATCAGGCTAAAATTGTGTGGATATATTTGCATTTCAGGTCAAAGCCCGAAATACAATGAAATACATATAAGGTATTTTCAGGGTCAATTTTAATAACCATTCAGATTATTTCTTCACAGTGGTATAATGGATGAAAAGGCCATCATAAAAGAACTCCCGGCTATCCGAAAACTGGTATATGGAAACCTCATGGAAACATACCTTCCTTTCCCCATCGACCTGAAGGCAAGCAGCAGATGGGCCGTGGAAGCTGATGTTCCCCGTGATACTGACTCCATAATTTTCACATCACACATGTATCAGATGGGAAGCATGTTCAAGAATTATGAGAAATACATCCCCCTTTTCACAAAACTCGGAGGATCAAGGATGATAGCCTCAGTCGGATCGCGGTTAATCAGAACTGATAAGTCAGAGGTTGAAAGATCGAACAGAATACTGAAAAATATCTACTCAATGCTTCTTAAGTCAGGCATAAACTGCGGATACCTTTACGAGGATGAGCCTTATAGCGGTTCACTGCTGCTTGAACTGGGATTTATTGATGAGTTCATGGAATATGGAAGAAAACTCCTTTCCCTCTTCAGGTCAAGGGGTGTTAAGAATATATACACTGTTGACCCGCATACAACCAACAGCCTGACAAATCTCAAGAAAATGATAGGATTTGACATAAAATTCGCGCCCTATCTCAATGCCATCAGTGGCACAAACGGGTCTGGAAAGTTCGTTCTTCACGATTCATGCCTTTATTCAAGGTTCCTTGGCATGTATAACGATGTGCGGCTTGCAGCAAAGAACGCCGGAATAGAACTGCTTGAAAATCCTGATGTTACAGGGAAGTCCACCTCCTTCTGCTGTGGTGGGCCCATCGGCCCTATCAATGCAGAAATGAGCAGCAAGGTTGCAAGTTTGAGGGTAAAACAGCTTAACACTGTTTCAGACAGCATTCTTGTAGTCTGTCCATTATGCTATGAAAATCTGTCAGAATTCGGAAATGTGAAAGACATTGCTGAGGTGATGGCATGAACTGGACAGATGTGGTGGACCTAGTGATAAAGGGAAACAACAGGGAAGTTGAACATGTACTGAAGAATTATCCATATATCCCGGCCATAGCTGAAGACCTCAGGAAAAAGAAGCTGCAGGTCCTTGAAGATCTACCGAAGTACATTCAGGAAACCATGAAAAATGTGGAGAAACTTGGCGGTCATGCATATCTGGCAAGGGATGCAGAGGAAGCCCGCAGGATAATAGGAAAAATCGTCGGCACAAAGAAGACTGTCGTGTTCTCAAAGTCAAATGTCGCCTATGAGATAGGGCTCAGAGAATTCCTTCAGGAAACTGGGAATGACGCATGGGAAACAGATCTTGGGGAATACCTCGTTCAGTTGCAGAACGGATGGCCAGCCCATATTGTTGCACCCGCAATAGATCTTACCAGGGAGGATGCTGCTACCCTGGTTTCCAGGATTGATAAGAATATCACAAAGGATTCGAAGATTGAAGATATTGTTGCTGCCGTTAGGAAATTCCTCATGGATAAATACCTAAAGGCAGACGTTGGGATAACCGGAGCAAACGCTGTGGCAGCGGATTCAGGCTCCATAGCGCTCGTTGAAAATGAGGGCAATATCAGGATCGATTCTGTGCTGCCTCAGACTCACATTGCTGTTACTGGCATTGACAAGATCGTTCCAACTCTTCCAGACGCACTGAATGAGATCTATGTGCAGTCTGCTTATGCCGGGCTGTTTCCGCCGACATACATCAATATCACTTCCGGCCCCAGCTCCACAGGAGATATTGAGCTGAAACGTGTGTCTCCAGCAACAGGCCCCAAGGACTTTCACCTTGTGCTAATTGATAACGGAAGGCTCAATGCCAGCAGGGATGAAAATATCAAGGAAGCACTGCTCTGCATCAAATGCGGGAGATGCTACCTGGCGTGTCCGGTCTACAGGGCAATCGGAAAGGAATGGATCTCTACAAAATCTCCATATGGTGGACCCACAGGAGTTATGTGGAACTACATCACAAACAACGATCCCTGGCCCGCTTCATTCTGCATGCATTCCGGTGGATGCTCCGAAGTATGCCCCATGAAAATTGACATTCCGACGGTGATAAGGGAGATAAAGTCCCGCGGAAACAGATCACTTGTGTGAGCATCCTTGCAGACGACCCTTCCATATGGAATGTTTTAGGCATATTGTGCGTGGCTCCAGCGCCACTTCACTGGAGATTCATCCGGGGAGCGGCAAACATTATCAGCAGCATGCCCAGCTTAATCCAGGCCAATGCTGTTGATCAGGTTTCCTGAGTGCCCGTCTATAACGAGTGCGATTTTCTTGCCCTTGCTGTCAAATTTGGCGAACCATACGGGCACGTGAAGGAGTTCCGGTTCGGCCGTATCGATTTCTGTGACCAGGCTCCTGACACCATGGTGCTTCTGGTGTACCATTGCTGACTGCATCTGGTCCACGTTGGTCTTGGCTTCGTTCTTTGCAGAATCCTCCCCAATATCTCCATTCAGGACCTTGGTCCCCCTGGGAACCTTTGATGCGTCGAATATCACCCTGTCTGGAAGATCAAAGGTATAGTTTCTTGGCTGGTATTCCGTAAGCCCTTTAACCGCTACCACCGGGTAATTGTAGTTCTGATCCAGGGTGTAGGATCGTACCGAGCCTGAGTCACCACCCATACCACCCATCATCATGCCTCCCATGAGCATACCCCCCATCATTCCTCCTCCCATGCCGATTCGTCCACGTCCACCCATGGCGCTTCCCAGGAGACCTGCGAGAACGGCTGTCCCGGCTACTTTTCCTATCTCCTCACCGGTATCAACAGCTGTATAACGGGACCTGGCCGAAGCCGGAACAACCCAGTAGGGAACAATGCTGAGGAAAATCCCTTCACTGGTGGATTTCTCTTCCATGTGCCTTCTCAGCATCCCCTTGTCCATCAGCCTTTTGATGATCCCGGTAACTTCGTCCGTTGTCTGGATTTTGAGAGGCAGCATGGTATTGGATTCAATGCTCTTCCATCCTTCATTGGCAAGGGATATGCTTGCTCCGCAATACTCGCAAGTGATTATCATCTCACCTATCTGAGGCTTTATTGGAGCTCCGCATCCCGGGCACTTGAGTTCTGTAACATTTGAGGCCGCTATGATCTTCTCACCTGTAGCCTGTGCCGGATGGCTGGAATCCTGTCCTGTTTTCCCCTGGTCCTGCTTGAACCCGCATTTAGGGCAGTACACAGCATCATCTGGTATTTCCGAACCGCATTTGATGCAATACATCTTATCACCTAGAGTTGTTTACCGCAATTTGGACAAAACTTTGCAGTAGATGATACTTCCGCACCGCAGGAAGGACATTTCCTTGTTGCCGGGGTTGACATGTTATAGCCGCAATTGGGGCAGAATTTTGACCCAGCCGGAACTGCTGCACCACATTTGGGACAGGTATTTGCCTGGTTTCCCATGGGGCTGCCGCAGTTCGGGCAGAAATTCATGTTCGCAGGCACCAGTGATCCACATTTTGGGCATGTCCTTGTTGGTTGAGTTTGGCTTGCGCCCATCAGCTGCCCCGACATCCCATAGCCCATGCCTGCTCCGGCCCCCAGACCAACTCCCAGGCCTGCGCCAGCTCCAGCAACTCCTGTTGGATTTTTTGCTGCATCGACCATGGCCTGTCCTGCCTGGTACTGGATATAATTAACCCCCAGAACCGACATGTCGGACCTTGTATCAATGGCCTTTTGCACCTCGTCCGGGAGGGATATATTAAGGCCCTGAATCTTGTTAATTTCTACTCCATATTGCCTGAAATGGTCCGGCGCCATTGCCAGGATTATCTGTTCAATTGTTGTGAGGTTCGCAGGAATGTCCGTAACCTTGAGACCTTTCTCCTTCATCTGGCCCATTGCAGTATAGACAAGAATAACAATCTGCTCACGCATCCTTGCTTCAACATCATCAGAGGTTTCAACATTGAATGTACCCACGAACTGGTTGATGAAGTTCTCAGGGCTGGATATCTTCCACCTGTATTCGCCGTAAACTTTAAGGTTGACAACCCCGAATGTGGGGTCTGTGAACTGATATGGTTCCGGGCTGCCAAATTTCCCGTCCAGAAATCTCCTCTGTATGTAATAAACCTCAGCCTGCTGCTGAACACCTGAAAAAAACTTAAGAAGTTCTCCCACAACAGGTGCGTTGAAATCCGTCAAAGCATACCTGTTTGGCTGGTCAAAATATGTGAGGACCTTGCCGTCCCTGAAAAATACAGCAGTTTCGTCCTCCCTGACCACAATGTTATCATTAAGCCGGATGAGCCGGGGGACCTTCCACATTACGTTGCCTTCCTTGAACTGCGTTTCCCATGCTATTGTAATAGAACCGGCAACACTGCCACCTGAATATGGTATCTTGCTTGATTTTTTTC
Source organism: Thermoplasmata archaeon (assembly GCA_021819605.1). Lineage (GTDB taxonomy): Archaea > Thermoplasmatota > Thermoplasmata > Thermoplasmatales > Thermoplasmataceae > UBA509. The sequence goes on along the minus strand of JAKAQT010000029.1, from coordinate 1,978 downwards.
CGAACATCAGACTGAGCCTCCTGGTGCCTGTTTTATGTTCTCAACAGTTATGACCCTTTGCTCCCACGAATATTTCATGTTCTGAATGGCATCCTTAATATCTGAAATTCGCCTGGCAAGGGTTTCCTGTTCCGGACTTTCAAGAAACTTTGTGAGATCACATAGCTGGGCAACATCAGAAGCCCCCTGAAGAAAAGAATAGTCGTATTCATAAAGTGAATTCAGCCTTGCGACGTTGATCCTGATGGCAGGCGATATTCCGGAATACACCTGCTGGGAATGAAGGAGCTCTCCCTCAAACTGCTGCAGTTGGGACAATACAGGCGCGATCAGTGTCAGCATCTGGAAGTTCCCAGAAGTAACCATTGTGGACCTGGCATCCTGAAGCCTGCTTTCTGATAACTGCAGCAAGGAGGAAACCTGCTTTCTCAGCAGTGCATCCGCTACTCGAATGTCATCCAGCTGCCTGTAGCCTTTGAATCCGGGTATTACAAGCTGTATCTTCTTCAATAATCCCCGGCTTTCATCCACCTCTCCCCTTATGTCAGGATTTGTAGAATTCATGTAATTGCCACTTTCTCGATCTTGACATGCTATATATCATTATCCAGATCTTATATTATTCGCCAATATGGGCTTCTTTGCTGAACCACCAAGTTACGATCTCAATTTAAAGCAAACCATGTCGTAACAAAAAACGCGACAGGAGAAAAACTGCGCTGTTTCACTCCGTTCCTGTTTTCCTCATTTCTTCCTGGAATCTTCCAAGCTCGTTGGCCCTGACCTCCAGGATAAAAGCGCCCACGTATTCACAGTCATCACACTTGTAAACGGCCCCTGCAACACCTCCGGCGATCCAGTTTATGTGGATTGAGCCGCATTTCGGGCAGACCTTGATCATTTCGGTTTCTTTCAAGATTACCAGCTGTTCAACATTCCCTGCTGATTATAATATGTATCTGTCTCCGGTATATTACTGAGCGAATATGGAACATCGACGGGAATGAAAGCGTGTGTTTGATCCTATATATTCTGGCAGAATTTGCCCATATTCAGGGAAAACCGCCATAACATCCCAGCAGGATTTCCTGTTGTTTTGCCTTTAGCGCTGGGTTAATAATACATAAGGACATTTCATAAACGATGGATGATTAAAATGGCAACAGAAGGAAATACCGTGGGAAATGGGAATATCCAGGAGCTATTCAAACCGGCCTCCATAGCAGTTATTGGTGCATCAACTGACCCGGATAAGATCGGGTACCAGATTGTTCTCAACCTGAAGGATGGAGGATACAAGGGGAAAATATTCCCGGTTAATCCGAAAGCAAAGGAAATCCTGGGATTCCGGGTATATCCAGATGTTGCCTCAATAGGCGAGAAAATAGATCTTGCTCTGCTATCAGTTCCCGCAGCAATAACTCCACAGGTCGCTGAAGAATGCGGGAAAGCTGGCGTAGGAAGCATAATAGTTGTTGCATCGGGTTTTTCCGAGGTTGGAAACAGCGATCTGGAGGCCAGGCTTCTGGATTCTGCAAGGAAATACAAAGTGAGGATGCTAGGGCCAAATGTTGTTGGCCTGCTGAGCAACCCGATGAGGATGAATGCTTCATTCGCTCCATTTCTGCCGTACGCAGGCAAGATCGGAATGGTCTCCCAGAGCGGTGCCATGATTATTGCTCTGGATGCCAAGACGTGGGTTGACAGGATAGGCATGAGCTATCTTGTAAGCATTGGAAATATGGCAGATCTTGATTTTTCGGATATCCTGACTTATCTGGTAAATGATGAGGATACATCCTGTATTACTCTCTATGTTGAAGGAATCAAGAATGGGAGGAGATTCCTTGAGGTGGGAAGAAATTCCAGCAAGCCCATAGTTATGCTCAAGGCAGGAAAATCAAAGCATGGATCAGTCGCAGCAAGTTCACACACAGGTTCACTGGCAGGATCTGACAAAATATACGACGGTGCAATG
>JAKAQT010000138.1 GCA_021819605.1 Thermoplasmata archaeon | reverse complement strand
AGGGCCGGGACCGGGAATTGAACCCGGGTCCGGGGATCCACAGTCCCCAAGGATGCCCACTACCCCACCCCGGCCATGGCACTTCTCCTGATTTTAAGCATCTTAATTATTGTTTTCATGCAGGAACGGGCAGAAGCTCATTACATTACATCTGTTGAGAAGAACACAGCAGGGATCTTCATGTATTCCCTGGTATGATGGGAATACATCCTGGGGACAAGGATGCTGACCTTTTCCTCGCGCTTGATTTTGCCTTTTGCTGACAGAAATTCCCTGACAAAATCTGAGGATTTTTCATTGTGGATGGAATATACATGGCTGGAGAATTCCACTGCCCTGGAGAGGAATATCTGGTCCGAGTGCGGGTTTACAGACCCGAACGGCGGGTTCATCAGTGTTGTATCAACTCTTTCCTTCATTTCATAAACGTCAGAGTTTATAACCGATACCGGATATTCACGGCAATTCTGAACAGCCTTTGAAGCCTGCACTGGGTCTATCTCAATGGCGACCACATGGCTTGCCCCAAGCATTGCTGCCGCGCAGGCAAGAACACCAAAACCGCAGCCCAGATCCGCAATACTCTTCCCGGATATATTGCCATCCAGATAGGCCGTCACAGCAACGTGGGCAGCAAGTGCCGGATCAGTTGGATACTGTTCCAGTGAATTATTAAAGCTATCAGGCTTATGAAGCCCCTGAAGCTTAATCTCAAGGTCTTTCTGCGATCTTATACGGAAGCTCATCTAATGTTCTGGTGAACCAACTGCCAGGTCAACAACTTCTCTGGCCTTCCTGGCCGACGCTTCCTGGGTCTCCCCTCTGCTCAAAAATATTTTCTCTATCTTCCTAATGGCACGCTGCCTCCGCCACGTACCTCTTTCGTGGGCGGCCAGCACAATGTATTCAGCAATTTCCCTGTCAACATTGATCCCGAATCTTTCCCTGATCTTTATCTGCCATACGGGAATAAGAACGTGCGGGATTTCCCTTAAATTAGCAGATTCCCTGCGCCCCTCTATTATCTTGTTCAGGTTGTTCTCCTTTTTCGGTTTAAGAGGAAGAGCCATTGTCAATAAATGATCAGGTTAGAGATAAAGGTTGTGTAGGTAAATCAATATGAAATTTTTATTGAAAAATTAACATTTCTGAACGAGAAATCCCACACCCTTCAGGGGCGGGAGGATGTCACGAAAGAAGGGTATACAGTATGCCCTTTGCAGTGTGGAGTCTGTTTTCCGCTTCCTGAAATACCACACTGTGCAGGCTCTCTATGACATCGTCAGTGACCTCGAGCCCGCGATGCGCGGGAAGGCAGTGCATGAAAATGTAATCCTTGCTTGCCTTTTCGACCAGTGCCGAGTTAACCTGATAGCTGCCGAAAACCTTCTCTTTCTGTTCTTTCAGTTTCTCTTCGCCCATTGATATCCAGACATCGGTGTATACTATGTCGGCATCCTGAACGGCCTCTCCCGGGTTGTTCACAATTTCAATTTTGGATCCTGTGTCCCTGGAAATGGCCCTGGCCTTTTCTGTTATGTCCTTCCTTGGCTCGTATCCCCGGGGGCAGCCAATTGTGACGTCGGTTCCCAGAAGTGCACCGCCAAGCATCAGCGAATTTGCCATGTTGTTTCCGTCGCCAACATATGCCATCTTCAGGTTGGAATACCTGTGCTTCTTCTCATAGATGGTCATGAAGTCTGCAACTATCTGCACGGGGTGTTCCACATCATCAAGCGCATTTATAACAGGGATGGTAGCATTTTTTGCCAGTTCAAGGACATTCTCGTGCTTGAAAGCCCTGTAGGATATAACATCCACAAAACCGGACAGCACCCTTGCCGTATCTGCAACTGTCTCTCCCCTTCCCAGCTGCATATCGTTGGGGTTCAGGTATATGGCGTGGCCTCCAAGCTGCACCATTGCTGTTTCCAGCGAAATTCTCGTTCTTGTGCTAGGCTTTTCGAATATCATGCCCAGAACCCTGTTATACGTCCCCTCGTAGTCCTGATATCTCTGCCTCTTGAATTTTATGGACAGATCTATTATGTCTGCAAGATCGTCCTCCATGTCAAGTACTGAGATTATGTCTCTCTTCATGTTGATCACCTCAGAGGAGTTTTGGCACATCCATGGGATATTCTGCCACCTGGACTCCGGCCTCGTTGAAAGCTTTTATCTTGGAATCTGCAGTTCCCACTCCTTTTTCGATGATGGCACCTGCATGTCCCATCCTCTTTCCTGGTGGTGCGCTCCTGCCGGTTATATATGCCACAACCTTCTTCTTTATGTGTTCCTTGATGTACTTTGCCGCAAGTTCCTCGTTGTTTCCCCCGATTTCACCAACAAGGACGATCTTCTTGGTCCTCTCGTCTGCCTCAAACATCTTGAGGACATCGATGAATGTCAGGCCCACGACAGGGTCTCCTCCAAGGCCGATTACCGCGCTTTCCCCTCTTCCGCTTCTTGTTATGGCATCCACGATTTCATAGGTGAGGGTTCCGCTCCTTGATGCAACGGCCACGTCGCCCTGCTTGAATATCTGGTTTGGCATTATGCCTATCTTGCAGTCAAATGGAACCGTGATCCCTGGACCGTTTGGGCCGATTACGGTGATTCCCCTGAGTTTTGCCTCATGGACGACTTCCATTGTATCATGGAATGGAACGTGTTCCGTCAGGATGTACACGAGCTTTATGCCCTGGTCTATGGCCTCGAAGGCCGCATCCCTGACAAATGGTGCAGCAACAGATATCATTGTGGCGTTTGGCTGGAAGCCCATGGCATCAGCCACACTGTCCACAACCGGCACCTTGTCCTGGAAC
>JAKAQT010000137.1 GCA_021819605.1 Thermoplasmata archaeon | reverse complement strand
CCCATTGCGGTTCAAGGAATGTAGTGAAGAACGGCACATGCATCAGAACCATGGAGAACGGCACAGTATTCAGGGTTCAGAGGTATATCTGCAGGGACTGCCGATATTCATTCGTTGCACGCCCGCCGAACTACGGTTACGGGAAGCATTTCCCTGATGATGTCAGGGAGAAGAGCATCAGGACCAGAGTGAAGACCTCCCTGAGGAAGGCATCCAGCCTGTTCCGCATCCTCGGAAACATCATGATATCCCATGAAACCGTGAGGAAGTATGTCCCACCTCCGCAGAACACAGTAATGGAATCATCAGGATACTTTGTGTATGACGAACAGTACGCACACATTGACGGTATTGAAAAGTACAGGGCGCTGCTCAAGGATGCAAAGACAGGAAACTTCGTGGAAGAGATCCTGGATGATCTGAGGGAAGAGACGCTGAATGGTTTCTTCATGAGGGCACTCTCCAGATTCATCATGCCAAAGGAGATATTCATCACCACAGACGGATATCACTATGAATCCGCCCTGGAAAAAGTGTCAGCGGGCCTCAATGTGCGAATAAGGAGGCAGAGGTGCTTATTCCACATTGAAAAAGACATGGCACACAGGATAAGGGATGCCCACAAAGAGATGGATCTGGACATGCCAAAGCACATGATCAAGTACATGTTCTTCCAGAATGAGAAGAACCTCAGGAATCTCGGGAAAAACAGTGAACCAGTGAGGAAACTAACTGAAGGCAGGCCAGAGAGGGAGATTGTTGAAATAATGCTTGATAAGATCAGGAGCCTCTATGGCGGTGACAGGATCATATCAGGCTTCCTCTCATTTGTGAGGAAGCACAGGAAGGAGGTGTTCCTGTACCTGGAGAATCCGGAAGTGGAGAAAACATCGGACCTTGCAGAACAGCATTTCTCCATACAGTCATGGCTGCTCAAGCACAGGTTCAAGACAAAGCAGGGGTTGCTGAACACATCCTACTGGTACCACAGGTACTTATCAACCAGAAGTTGACAATGTCGAATAATCAACAAATTCATGCAGAAGTTCTACGGGCAGGATTCAACGTCATGGAATGGCAAGTACAGGCATCACAGGCATGGCTTTATGGAGGATATTCCACACAGGAAACTGCTGCGGGGAGTGATCATCCTGAAGAGGGAGGATCGCGAGAAGGTCCTGGACTTCCTGGGGAGCTATTCCCTCACCTGCTATGTGAGGGAAGTAAAACTTACCCCGGACGACGAAGATAAGCTAAGGCAGTTCCAAGATTAATTTTGTCCCAAAGCTGGGCTCGAGAGTAATTATCTTATAGGGGATAGAGTTATGTTGTATATCGTGAGCGTAACTCCAGCACTGATCACCATTGTTCTTATATTTGTTGACGGAGTTCTTATAGGGCTCGCAGCCAAGAAGGGTATTGTTGCGATGATACTGCTTCTGATTGCCGTTGTTCTTTCAGCGTTTCTTGGAATAGCATACCTCAAGAGCCTGTCTGCTTCCACGATCGAGGCGTGGATCGTTTCGCACTCAAGCTTATTGACGAAGTCGATTGAGGGGCTCCTTCCAATTGGCACGATCGGATCCGTATCCCTCTCAATCATCCTTTTTGTAGTGGGAATGGTACTGGGATTCTGGAGAGGATGAATGGGTAGCCCTCAGCAAATGTGCCACTTTCCTTTCACTGAAATTGCTTTAGTTCACTGTCCCTTGGTAGCAGATCCTTCGACGGATATCTTGGAAATCAACTCGTCGATCTCCTTGTCCGTGACCGATCTTTCGCCAGACCCAGTCCCTGCCTGCAATCCAGCCACATTCTGTAAGGTGTCATAGACTGCCTCTGGTTTTGAATCTGCAAAGGACTTAAGGGAACCTTCTAGAGAGTCGACCTGGCCATATATCCTGTCCTCCAGTTCTTGCGTGCTGTTTCCTATGCTGTCGATTGATTTCTGGATCTGGGATGCCTGTTCATCAGTCAGCATTCTGGCTCTAAGGTCCTTATTTGCCTGAGTCAGTGTCCTGTTTATGTTCCTCTCGGTAAACACAAACTCCATCGTGATAGAGAGGTTTTCGAGAAATAATTTAAAGCTCTTCATATATCTAATGGCAAGATCGTTTCTCAATACGTTTCTGGCTGCATTCTTGGCGCCAGCCATATCCTTGTTTATTAGTCCCTGTCTCACGGCATTGATGCTCTGTGCTCTGAGAGTTTCGAAGTTCCTGATAGTCTTGTCAATGCTGCTCTTGTACCCCCTGATCTTGCTTCTGCTTTCATAAAGACGCTCTTCTTCAGTCTTCTTAAATGGAATAGGGCTCATATAATGCATAGAATGATTTAGAAGATAAATCTTTTCAGGAAGTGTGCTCTGTTAAACAAATCTCATGATCTCCGTCCCTTCCCTTGTTCTTGACCTGTTTTTTCTTTTCAGATCCTGGCACGTCCCCCCGATCACCCTTTTTGTCCCCTGATTTATATAGTCATATATCCAGAACCTCTGGTATCCTTCCTCTTCAAGGCCCTCGGAGGATCTATTGACACAGTTCTCGCCGAATTTTCTTTTTATCGCTGAGAATATTCCTTCCGTTCCGGGCCATCTCATGCCATAATTATTTTCGGCAGCCCATGATCTGTATCCCTTCTCCCGGTATTTTCTCACCTTCCTCCTGTATCTCGATTCCCTATACTGATACGTGGAGGCATTCTTCCTTATCTTGATCACAGGCCTTGCGCCGATGGAATGCATTAGAGTGAAGAGATCATTAGTGTCAAATGCACCGTCACCATAGAATCCCTTCACCTTTACACCTTTCATGACTGCCTCCTTTATGTGTTCAG
>JAKAQT010000028.1 GCA_021819605.1 Thermoplasmata archaeon | reverse complement strand
GGCTCATGGAAGATCTTTGCCGGGGACATCTGCCTTACGGCGGCCCTGAGTATTCGCTCGAAACTGGTGCCGTTCACTGTGAGGAAAATTGGTTCCAGCTGGCACGATGTCTTTTCCATCAGCTTTTTTCTTTCCTCCACAGCCCATGGAAATGTATCCTCATGTGCCATGACATCCTTCCTCTCCGGTGATGTCTCCACTGGGGAAATTATGCCAATCCTTGATATGCGGCGCCCCTCCACATGTATTTCCTGGTCCAGTATTATGAGGCAATCGCTGCCAAAAGTCTCTAAAACTCCCTCCTTCCTCCACTGTGCCAGGGTGCCAAGTGAGTTCTCAATGATTCCGTGGCGGGGCATTGTTATGTGGGTTATGTTGAAAGGACTGGACTTGAGCCTCGCCTCATGATCCTGAGAGATTATGTCCACCGGAGGGGAAGTCGTTCCTTCAAGATCATCCCTGTATACAAGCGGGCGAAATGGAATGAGATTCAAGTTGAATTCATTCCCCTCATGGACTTAATGACCTGTAGATCTGCTTCGTATCCGTTCTCGCCAAGCGGGGTCTCCAGTATCATGGGAGTGTGCTCAAGCCTTCTGTCATTTATGAAATTACCAATGCCCTGGGCACCTATGGTACCATGGCCAATCTGCTCATGCCTGTCCAGATGGCTACCCCTGCCCTTCTTTGAATCATTGAGGTGTATGCCTTTCAGTTTACTGAGGCCAATTGTGCTCTCGAAGCGATCCATTGTTTCCATATATCCCTCCGGCGAAACTATATCATAGCCCGCAGCCCATGTGTGGCAGGTGTCGAGGCATACGCCTGCCTTTCCAGGGAACCGGAGGCCATCCATCATTTCGGCTATCTCCTCGAACGTCCTTCCAATGGTACTTCCCTGCCCGGCAGCATTTTCCAGGAGAACTGTGCATTTCTGATCCTCCGACATAACGCTGTTGAGGTTGCTCCGAACGCTGTCAATAGCCTCTTTTGGTGTGGACCCTGAAGCAGATCCGGGATGGAATGTGAGGTAATCTACCCCAAGCAGGTCAGCCCTCTGGATTTCGATGGTGAAGGCATCAGTGGCCTTTTTCCTGAGCTCAGGGCTGGCTGTTCCCATGTTGAGAAGGTATGACGCGTGGATCATTATCCCGCACATGTGGTATTGGGAAACTCCATGCCTGAAGCTTTCAATTTCCTCTGCAGGCAGAGGCTTAGCGTTCCACTGCATCTGGTTCTTGGAAAATATCTGGAATGTCCGGAAGCCGAACCGCGATGCCCTTTCAGGTGCAAGATGCACCCCGCCAGCTGTGGAAATGTGCCCTCCCAGTTTCAGTTCATCAGTGATGGCCAAATTGAAAACCTACCTCAACTGTTTGTCGCTCTCGATCATCATGTTGATGAACTGGTAAACGTGAAGTGCCAGTGCCGGATTGTCTGTATAGCCGCAGGCATCAAGTTCCGGACCAGCCAGCATTGCACGCACCTGGTCACTGGCAACGTCCGTGGCTATGAGGCCTTCTTTCCTGTAAACAACAGTATTTGGCGGAATCCTCTTATTGGGCGGCGTCACGAAGATTACCTTAACTCCCCTTTTTATTGCGTTGTCGAGGTTCTTCTTCAGTTCAGTGCGAATCTCCCTGACCTTGGGAGTGCAAATGAGGATCTCCCTTTCTGTCAGGTTTATCATCTCCGCAAGCTTGCTCATCACCCGCTGGTTCCCGTAGATTGTGTAAACTAGCTGCGGATCGCCCTTGGACGGGACCATGTCCTGTATCTCCTTGAGTTTCCTGAACAGGCTGTCAAACCTTTCCTGGAAATCTGACCTTATCTTTCCCATGTCTTCAGGCTTGAACATCCGGGGCCTACCCTCTGTTTCCTTGGCAAAACCTTTCTGCACCAGCGATTCCATGACCTTGTATGCCGATGTCCTGGGTATCTTGGCAGTGTCTGCCACCGTATCGGCATTGGCTACCCCATGGTAGACCAGGGCGGCGAATCCCTGTGCCTCGTACGATGACAAACCCAGCAGTTTCAGCATTTCCGCTATCTTGCTGAGTTGCTCAGCATTAGCTTCCATAGCTAATAATGTATTATTTGTTTATATGATTTTCTAAGGTCGCAATTATTGCGCTATCAATATTTACCTGATTCTATGAAAATATTGTTCTATTTATAAATCATTTACAAATGTGGCTGTCATAACTATTTATCCCTCAAAAACAGGCATTCGCTGTACACCGGGCGTAAATAATAAGAACAGCACAGCACTGATTGGAACAGATGATCGATGAAATATCACAGATACTGAAAATGGACAATTACCTGGCCAACATGCAGATCGAGGTTGTTGAGGCACATCAGGGTCATGTTGAGTTCCGGGTTCCACTGATGAAAAATATGATGAGGATCGGCGATATTGCCAACGGAGGAGCCACCATGACACTCCTGGATGCAGCTGGGGGAATGGCTGTTTTCACACTGGTTGAGGGATCAAACCAGGTGACAGTGAACCTGAACACCAACTTCATAAGAAAAATAGACAAGGGGCCGCTGAAGGTGACCGCAGATGTTGTCAGGAAAGGCAGGAACATAGTCTTTGCCCGCATGGAGATCACTGATTCTGAAGGGAAACTGTGTGCCGACGCTACCGGATCATGGTATATCTTCGGCCATGTATGAAACCTGTTACATGAATCCTGGCCGATGTGGTAGGATTTAAACGCTGGGATGAATACAAATGGCATGGAATACCAGGACAAGGGATGCTTCAGTATGCCAGATGATGTGTGTAATACAACCAGGGAATGCTCTGCTGAAATGCCGGGACGGCGGTAACTATGGATGTGGATGAAAACAGATTTGAGGGCATGCTCGCTGGAAAGACGGTCATACTTACGGTCACTGCCAGTATTTCACTTTACAGGATGCCGGACCTTGTGAGGGACCTTCGCCGTGAGGGTGCAAGGGTGGTGGTGGGGATGTCAAAGGAGGCTTCTTCCATGATAAGCCCCACCATATTCCAGTGGGCGTCTGAAAACAGCGTTGTGACTGCTGTGGGCGGAAATATAGAGCACATCAGCCTCTTCATTGGGCACGCCAGGGATACGGCACTTCTCATATGCCCAGCGTCACACAACACGGTGGGTAAGATTGCTAACGGCATTTCTGATGATGTGCCATCACTTTTCTTTTCATTCGCCATTGGCAACGGAAACCCTGTGTGTGTCTGCCCGGCAATGCATGAAGGCATGATGGTGAATCCCATAAACCACAGGAACCTGCAGGCATTGGAGGATGCTGGTGTCCGGATAGTCCCACCCAGGATATCGGAAGAGAAGGCAAAGATCTCCGAAAATGACCTAATAATAGACCATGTATGCAGGCTGTTCCACGGAAATACCCTGCAGGGAAAGAGCGTGCTCATAATCGGCGGAAGAGGTGAGGAGATGATTGATCCAGTAAGGGCGGTTTCCAATCTGGGAAGCGGCTTCACAATGTCATGGTTTGCAGTGAATGCTTTCAGGCTGGGCGCAGCAAGCATTGTTATGATAGGCAACACTGAATATCGCATTCCGGAATACGCTGAGTACATTCAAGCAGTGAAAATGGAGGAATTCGAGGCAGAAGTTGACAGTATCCTGTCAAGGAGAAAGTTCGATGTGGTCATCAACTGCGCTTCGCTTTCTGATTTCATTGTGAAGGAAAAGTCGGGAAGCAAGATGCCTGGAGACAGAAGTGCGACAGTCACACTGATTCCCAGGGAGAAGCTTCTTGATCGCATAAGGAAGAAGCACAGCGGCAAGCTAGTGGCCTTCAAGCTGGATGATGGAATATCCCCGGATCAGGCATACAAAAAAGTCGGTTCCAGCAAACCGGACCTTGTGGTTTACAACGGCATATCGCATGGGTCCGGGCCATTCGGAACGGTGAGCAATCATTACATTGTCATCAGACCCAATGGCCATGAGGATCTGGGAATACTTTCCAAGCCCCAGATGACCCAGAGGGTGCTGTCCCTTCTGTATTCAGAATCAACGGAGGTACCATGAGGATAGCCTCCGTTCAGGCACCCAGATGCGGAATATCCTCTGCCACCGGATACGCAGCATCACTGGCCCGGGAACTGGAAACCATAGACCCGGATCTTGTTGTTCTGCCGGAGAAATGGGTAACAGATCGCCTGGACCAGGATTCAGCAGACCTCTGGGCCATACTTGAGATATTCATGGACCTTTCCTCATCAAGCGGTTGCTCTGTTGTTCCGGGAAGCTTCAGTATAATAAGGGATGGCAAGCTGTACAACTCCTCACCATTCATCAGGAATGGAAGAGTGCAGGGATTCCAGGACAAGATATCGCCATACAGGAACGAGCGCTCCATTTATGAGCCCGGCAGGGACATAAGTGTCTTTGACGCCGGCTCCATCAAGATAGCCATAGCCGTCTGCTACGACCTTGACTTTCCTTACTACACCAAGGTTTCTGTGGCGCGGGGAGCCCGAATGCTTGTGAATCCATCCCTAATTGTGAATGAATTTCATGAGATGTGGCATATATACGTCCGCGGCCGGTCCCTGGAGAACAGGATTCCAATTGTGTCTGTGAATTCACTATCCGATCCGTTCGGGGGCGGATCCATGATAACGTGGATGGACTATACGGACAGCGGAGTTCTACTGAAAAGTACTGAATGCAACACCGCACCCGTAACGGTGGCCGAGGTTGACGAAAGGAGAGTGGATGGCCCGCTGATGGCCAGATTCAATGAAGATCCTGGTGAATACGGTATTTCAAGCGCCCGGTGATATCATTCCTTGGCCTGGCCTTTCATAGTGAACCTGGAGATTATTCCGGCAACTTCCTCCGGGTTGGAAGTCTGTGGAGTATGCCCCGCTCCCTGTATGATCTCAAGATCGCTGCCGTGTATGAGCGAATGAAGCCGGTAGGCATAATCAACCGGAATTATCCTGTCCTCTGAACCCCAGATTATGGTTGTGGGAACGGATATGGACCCTAGTTCTTCATCGGATAGCTTTTCCCGCCCTGTGGCATTGTTGATAATCATCTGCCTTATGCTTTCCCTGCTGTTCCTTGGATTCATCCGCATGATCCTGTCCACAAATGCCTCCCTTGATTCGGGTGTGCCTTCACCCCCGGTTTTGTTTATGCCTGCAGAATCAACCAGGAAGAGGCGTGATACGGGCATGCCGGAGAGAACCAGCCTGAGTGATACCCAGCCGCCATAAGAGTTACCCACCAGGGCAGGATGACTGATGCCAAGACCATCCACGAAGCTGCGGATCGCCCTGCACTGCATGCCAATTGTATAATCATAACTTTCAATCTTCGTTCTTCCCTGACCTGCAAGATCCGGCATGTAAAGCGCAAACCCGGGGTCAAGGTACTGCTGGAGCTTTATCCAGTTGTTCCCGGAACCTCCGAGACCATGCAGGAAAATTATGGGAACTGCGCCATCCCTGTGGAGGTAAGAAATTGTACCGATATCGGTATGTATTTCACTTCTCTGCATTATTTGGGATTATTTTATCAGATAAAAGGGAATGCCGGGTCCCCCTGCAATCAACTGTCAATGTGAGCATTTTGGTGCCACATGTAAAATGTGATATTCCAAATAGTAATAAAGGGGCACATGCCATTTCAAGATCTCAGGAGCTACCTGAACGAACTCAGGGAAAAATCGATGCTGGTTGACGTTAATGCACAGGTTGACCCTGACCTGGAACTCACGCATATACTGAGTGAGGAGCTCAGGATAGGAAAGAAGAGGACTATTGTATTCAACGATGTGAAGGGGAGCAGTATCCCTGTTGCCGGGAATCTTTTTGGCGACTGGGAAAGAATGAAGATGGTCCTGGGAGATGAGCCCATAAACATTGGAAATCACCTGCTTGAGCTTGTGCAGGTTCCCAGCGATACTGATTCAATGATGTCCAAGGGCCTCAAGATGTTCAGGGAGCTCGGCGGAATAAGGCCGAAAGTTCACAATGACCTGGGTTCCGACCACGTTGACGCCGGAAAGCCGGATCTTCTCCAGTATCCCATATGCCGCACATGGCCAAAGGATGGAGGGAAATACATCACCCTTCCCCTTGTCATAACAAAGGACCCTGTGAGCGGAAACAGGAACGTGGGAATGTACAGGCTGCAGCTTTATGATTCTGAAACCCTTGGAATGCACTGGCAGATTCACAAGGGAGGTGCAGAGAACTATGACCGGCAGAAGGAAAGATCAAAGCCGCTTGATGTTGCAGTAGTGCTGGGCACAGATCCCCTGAACATATTCTCTGCAGTTGCACCGCTTCCAAACGGGCTTGACGAGTTCTCCTTCGCAGGGCTGATCTCCAGGGACCGGGTTGACCTGGCAAAGGGATCCACGGTAAACCTGGAATACCCAAGCAATTCAGAGATCGTTCTTGAAGGCTATGTGGACCCTTCAGAATCAAGGATTGAGGGGCCCTTCGGGGACCATACCGGATATTACTCCCTGGAGGAGGAATTTCCCGTGCTGCATGTTAAGAAGGTATTCCAGAGAAAGAAGCCCATCTATCCCACCACAATAGTGGGCAAGCTCTGGCATGAGGATGTCATACTGGGAAAGGCAGTTGAGCGGATGTTCCTTCCAATAATAAAATTCCAGATACCTGAGATAGTAGACCTGAACACCATGGAGGAGGCGGTATTCCATAACATGGTCATAGTGTCAATACGCAAGAGGTACCCCGGACAGGCAAAGAAAGTAATGTTTGCTCTCTGGGGCCTGGGGCAGCTCATGTTCTCAAAGATCATTGTTGTTGTGGATGATGACATAGACGTTCATGACAGGAAGCAGGTTATATGGGCCATGTCCACCAGAATCGACCCGGACAGGGATGTCTTCACTGTGAAGGGCACGGTCACAGACAGTCTCGATCATGCATCCCCCATATTCAACTATGGCTCAAAGATGGGCATTGATGCCACCAGGAAGGGTGCCTCGGAGGGGTATATGAGAAGGTGGCCTGAAACCATGCAGATGCCCCCTGAAGTGGTGGAATCCGTAAAGAAGAGATGGAGTGCACTTGGCCTATGAATGCCAGGGACGTCATTGACTACATCAAGCTTGAGCACACTGTGTTCGATCTGCCATTTGTTTTCAGTGGTGCGGTACTTGCGTCCCACGGTTCCTATAACTACTTGAAGCTGCTGCTCATACTGGTGGCCACCACAAGCGCCAGAGCAACTGCAATGTCCGTGAACAGGATAGAGGGTGTAAGGTATGACAGGATAAACCCGAGGAAAAAGGACTGGCTCCTGGTATCTGGAAAACTCAGCACGAGGAAAGCCATCATTTTAACTGTGGTATTTGGCCTTATCTTTGAACTTTCGGCGTATTTCCTCAACACGTTTGTTCTCATGCTTTCGCCCATTGTACTTGTGCTGTTCATAACGGACCCGCTTCTAAAGAGGATCACACCATGGAGGCACATCTACATGGGGCTCACCATAGGCGTGGGCGTGCTTGCAGGATATCTTGCCATTGTTCCGGCATTCCCGTCAACTCTCCCGCTTTATCTGATATTTGCAGGATCGTCGCTATGGATAGCCGGCTTTGATATGATATACACAATCCCTGATGTTGACACCGACAAGGTTTTTGGCCTCAGGACAGTGATGACGGATTTCGGCATCCGGAAGGGGCTCATATTATCCGATATAATCCATGGCATCACCTTTGCATTCTTCCTGGCACTGGCACTATACATGAGGTCAATATTCTATGACATTGCCCTAATACCCATACTGGGCCTCATAATATACCAGCACTACATCGTGAAACCCGATGACCCCAGAAGCATCAAGGTATCCTTCAGGAACTCAAACACCTTCATAGGCTTTATTTTCCTGGCAGGAGTCATCCTTTCAATTGCTTTCGGGGGGTATTAATCTCCTTCGGCCTTCGCCGAATCTGCTGCGAATGAGCGCGAAAGCATCCTTGCAAATGCCACGAATGCAATGATTGAAAGGAGCCCGAAAGCTCCTACCGATGACCATATCCTGAGGCCGTTGTAGGCATATATGGCTATGAAGAATGCACCAACGCTGGGTCCCAGCGCCCTGCCTGTGGAATTCACCATTCCAAGGAATCCCATGTACCTTGCCACCCTCCCTTCCGGCGCAATTCTTGACACAACCGTATTCATTATTGGCGACGTGAGGTTTTCGCCTATGGTTATTATGACCATATCCCCCATGAACTGGGGAAGCGTGGTTGAAAACCCAACAAGAAGGTACCCAACGGTATATGCCAGGGCGCCTGCAATCATGGAAACGATGTCAGGGTACCTCTTCATGAAATTTGTTATGGGGTACTGCCCAACCACAACCACAACACCATTCACAGCATATATGTAGCCTATGAGGTCTGTCGGAACGGCAGCCCTGACTCCTGCATAAAGAGGCAGTGTCACGGAAAACTGCGATGACACCAGTGTGACCAGGAACGTTCCCACCGAAAAGACCAGCAGAAACCTGTCGAAACTGATCATCTGTATCCTTCCTGAACCCATCTTACTTTTCCTGAAAGTCCCTCTCTCCCTGACAAAGAAGAGAACCACCATGCCCTGTATGAGGCTTGACACCGCAACAAGCAGGAATATCCAGAATATTCCGAAGTTGAATATGAGCGATCCTGTGAGCGGGCCGATTGCCCATCCCAGATTTGCCATTATCCTGTATACAACATATCCCCTTGACCTGTCTGCAATTGAGGTCACGTCTGCTATGAGCGCCCCTGCAGACGGGAAAACCAGTGCACCTCCGAACGATGTAAGGATGAACATGGCAATGATGGCCGGTATGGGCAGCCTGATGAGGATTCCAATGGCGATGGCGAAATATAGCGCTGATCCTGCTCCACTGCCCAGGAGCAGTGTTTTCTTCCTGCCCAGAGAATCTGCCAGTACTCCGCCAACAAGGCTGAAGATTATGGACCCCACTGAAAGAAGGGTGAATATTATGCCAACCTCATAAACAGGGATGTGGAGATCCAGCTGGAAGAAGAGAGCCATGAAGGGCCATGTTGCCCCAAACCCTATGGACCTTATGCCCGAGGCTATGCTTACTGCCCACAGCTCCCTGTTGCTGAAAAGAAATGCCCCGGAAATGCGACCAACTGCCGTATGGGGCTAGAGCAGCGCAATATAAAAATCTCAGGGAATATAGAGCAACAGGGGTGCCCAGGAGATCAGATGCTGAGCCCATGAACAGAGAGCTTCCCCGTCATGGATCTCTTCACAGTAACCGTCTGTCGGTCCCTGTCTATAGCGTTGAATACAGCGCCGTCCAGTGCCAGCATGTATCCCTCTCCTGCGAACAGGCGGTGGGAATCATCAGGAACCTGGCTGATCCTTATCTCAGGATAGAAAATTGGCTGGCAGTCCTTGTCATTGCAGGGACCAGGGCGTGACTTTGCCTCCAGAATTATGTAGTTGCCCGCAGTGGCCACGGACATCAGGGAACGGCTTATGATTACCCTGCCTTTCCCCACCGGAATCGTCACATCATCTGCCATTACTCATACTTCTTTCTGTAGGCTTCCATGGATCTCTGGATTTCCTTGACTGCAAACTCCTTGCCTTCCCATCCTGAAACTTCTGTCTTCTTGTTCTCAAGTATCTTGTATGTCTGGAAGAAATTCGCTATTTCCTTCAGGAGATGATCCGGAATATCCTTCAGTGTGCTCACTCCACGATAGAGGGGGTCGCCTTCCGCTACCATCAGTATCTTGTTATCAAGATCGCCCTGATCGATCATCTTCATCACGCCCACTGGTCTTGCCTTAAGGACAATACCAGGGTATGTCGGGTCCTTCAGGAGCACCATTGCATCCAGGGGGTCGCCATCATCATAAAGTGTCTGCGGTATTGCGCCATACTCAACAGGATACACCACCGATGAGTGCAGAACACGATCCAGTACCACTCCTGCAAATTCCTTGGACATCTCATATTTGTTCCTGCTTCCCCGGGGAGTCTCGATGATTACGTTCAGGTGCTCGGGTGGTTCAGGGCCGACAGGTATCTGATGCCAATAGCTAGCATTCTTGTTCATGTTTTGCCATTGAACTGATGTATAAATATCTGCTTCTTTCAGCCATTTATGCCATAAGCATGATCTGCTACTCTATTCACTCTCTGCTTCGCCTTCGCCGGAAATATTAAACTATGAATCGCCCATTATCTCCTGCATTGACACAAGGGACTAAACTGGTATCATACAGCCCATTCAGGATCAGCTTTGCCGGTGGCGGAACTGACATCAACCCGTTCTGTGATGCTTACGGCGGGTCTGTTATCAACACCACCATAGATCGCGGAGTCACCGTCATCTACACTCCGGATGAATATGAACTTGAGATATCGTCACGGGACTTTCTCAAGAGCGTCATGATAGTGGGAGAAAATGATAACGGGGATGTCCTTCACAAAATGGCGGGACTCTTCAGGAACTATGGCATTGATCGGGGGCGAATCAGCATAAACAGTGGCGTTCCACCAGGCTCTGGCCTCGGGTCGTCAAGCGCGCTCACAACCGCTGTTCTATCATTGATACATCTGTACAGAAATGAATCCAGAGACCCGTGGGAGATTGCCAGGGAGGCTTTCAGCATAGAGAAGAATTACTTCGGCATCACCCTTGGGAAGCAGGACCCCTTTGCCATTGCAGTTGGAGGGTTCAAGTTCATGGAATTCACCGGCGGGAAGGAGATAAACCATTCATTGAATCAGAATCAGGCATTCTGGAGAGAACTTGAAGGCAGAACGCTTCTGATCTATACTGGGAAGACGCGGGAAAGCTCGGCATATCTTAAGGATCAGGTGGACCAGTCAGCGGCAGGAAACAGCCAGGTTGTGAGCAATCTCAGGGAAATGAAGGACCTCACGCATGAGATGTACAGCTGCGCCCTGAGTGGCGACATGGATGGCTTTCTCAGTGGGATAAACAAGGGCTGGGATCTCAAGAGGAACCTTGGCCGCAATGTCAGCAACAGCAAGATAGACCACATAATAAGCGAGGCTCTGTCCAGTGGAGCCGAAGCAGCAAAACTCATGGGCGGTGGTGGCGAAGGTTTTGTCCTTGCAGTATGCAGGCCGGGATCCATTGAACAGGTCCAGAGTTCCATGATGAAGTACTCAGACTTCGTCATCAGGGTCTCATTTGAGGAAAGCGGAACAAGGTCACAGAGATTTTCCCAGATCTTCCTTGACTGAAAGGAACTGCATGAATATCCTGTATGTGAGCCCCCACATGATCCATCCGTCAAAATCAAGCGCGTCCTGCCCGTTCACAGGGTGTTTTATCCTGCGCCCGCTGCTGACTCCGACAACGCGGATCTTGTAGATCTCAGGGCCCGGTGCAAGCCCCTCCAGGCTTTCTGCAGCTATGACAAATGGATATACGGGCATTTCTGGCATCCTCATTGAGTGTGTGGGAGGCAATTCCATCACAATGTCATCCGGCCGAAACGAGAGGCTCACCTCTTCCCTGATCTCCCTGAGAACACCCTGAACAGCTGTCTCCCCTTCTTTTACGTGACCACCTGGGAAGGCTATGTCGCCGGACCATGGATCGCCTTCCCTTCGCTGCCTCTTTACTATGACTATAGAATCACTGTGAATTATGAGGCCCACTGCAGAATCCATACCTTTACGCCAGAAGCCCGAGGATTTCGGATACTTTCTGTCCCTCTTTTATGCCCAGGGCTGAGGCTTTCTCAGAGACGCCAGCTACCCTGCTCTCCGTCATGGACCTGAGATCGGAAACCCCGGTAACACGTACTGCCACCTCACCCAGCTTGTTGGCAGCTTCAAGGTTGAGATATCCGCACATCACAAACCCACGGCTTCCTTTCAGCACCAGCAGGGGAGCGGTGCCCATGGCCATTCGCATAAATTCAAAACTTTTCCCGCCAATTTCCACAGATTCTGCCTGAATCATGGTGAGAAATGCCTTGCATGCATAAAACCTGTTCCCATATGACGTGGAGGTCCGCTCCGGATGCAGGCATTCCAGGCATCTCCTGTTCCGGATGAAATAGCGTAACTGCAATCTGGCATTGTGCCTGGTGTAATGCCGATGGCATGTGCGCGGATTGGAAATAGTTATATAGAAGTTTATTTTTACTAGTCTGAGGTCATTATGATAGGTGGACAACCAATATTCATATT
Organism: Thermoplasmata archaeon; assembly: GCA_021819605.1. Classification (GTDB taxonomy): domain Archaea; phylum Thermoplasmatota; class Thermoplasmata; order Thermoplasmatales; family Thermoplasmataceae; genus UBA509. Next base: position 1,642 of record JAKAQT010000028.1, on the reverse strand, counting down.
AAAGGAAGGGTCAAAAAGAGAGACGGGCAAGGACGCAATGAAGAACAATATTGACGCCGCAAAGAGCATCGCCAGTGCGGTACGGTCAAGCCTTGGCCCCAGGGGAATGGACAAGATGCTGGTGGATTCACTTGGCGATATTGTGATCACCAATGATGGCGTTACCATACTCAAGGAAATGGATGTTGAGCATCCTGCAGCCAAGATGATGGTTGAGGTTTCCAAGACACAGGATTCCTTTGTGGGTGACGGCACCACAACTGCAGTCATCGTGGCTGGCGCACTTCTGCAGGAGGCAGAGAGCCTTATCAACCAGAATGTGCACCCCACCGTGATATCGTCAGGATACAGGATGGCAGCAGACCAGGCCAAGAAGATACTGGATGACATATCCAAGCCAGTGAAGTTCACAGACAAGGAACTCCTGAGGAAAATGGCCGGCACATCACTCAGCAGCAAAAGTGCCTCATCAAGCAAGGATCTCCTTTCAGACATATCAGTTGACGCAATAAAGGCAGTTGCAGAGAAGAGGGACAACAACTACAACGTCGATTTCGACAACGTACAGGTGGTCAAGAAACAGGGTGGAGACATTGACAACACACAGCTCATTTACGGAATAATTGTTGACAAGGAGAAGGTTCACCCCGGAATGCCCAATTTCGTCAAGAATGCAAAGATAGCGCTTCTGGATGCTGCACTTGAGATAAAGAAGCCAGAGTTCGACACGAACATAAGGATTGATGACCCATCCATGATCCAGAAGTTCCTTTCACAGGAAGAGGGGCTGCTTAAGGACATGGTGCAGAAGGTCAAGAAATCCGGCGCAAATGTCCTCATCACGCAGAAGGGAATAGACGATCTTGCACAGCACTACCTTTCCAAGGATGGCATATATGCAGTCAGGAGAGTCAAGAAGAGCGATGTCGAGAAGCTCTCAAAGGCCACCGGAGCAGCAATAGTATCCTCGATAGAGGAACTGTCGGACCAGGACCTGGGTGCCGCTGAAATGGTTGAGCAGGTGAAGATCGGGGACGATTACCTTACATTCGTGACCGGCTGCAAGAACCCCAAGGCCGTGAGCATCCTCGTCAGAGGCGGCACAGAGCATGTTGTTGACGAAATAGAGAGATCAATAACAGATTCACTCCATGTTGTTGCTGCGGCTGTTGAAGACGGAGCTTATGTTGCTGGAGGCGGATCTGCTGCCTCAGAGATTGCTCTGAAACTCAGGGAGTACGCATCAAAGGTTGGCGGAAGGCAGCAGCTTGCCATAGAGAAATTCGCCAATGCAATGGAGGAGATCCCAAGGGCACTCTCAGAAAACGCCGGGCTTGATGCCATAGACATACTCATAAAGATTAGGAATGAGCACGCCAAGGGAAACAAGACTGCAGGAATCAACGTGTTCACCGGCGATGTTGAAGACATGGAGAAAGTGGGCGTAATAGAGCCAATCAGGGTCGGCAAGCAGGCCATAGAGGCTGCCACAGATGCCGCCGTGATGATCCTCAGAATAGATGATGTAATAGCCACCAAGGGATCAAAGGGCGGAGCACCACCAAGCGGCGGTCCTGGGCCAGGCGGAGACTCAGATTAAACCCTTTCCCCAAATTTATAAATTTAACATAATTCATTGAAT
>JAKAQT010000027.1 GCA_021819605.1 Thermoplasmata archaeon | reverse complement strand
GGCACAATTCCTGTGGAGGCAATGAATGGAACAGCCCCGTAATACTGGATGTCAAAGGCTGCACCCATGAAGAATTCAGCCGCGAAAACAAGGAGGAGAAAACTGAAGGACCATCTTCTGTTTGCAAGCCAGTAGGTGCGTGAGCCGGTTGAAAGCATGCCCCTGTGGAGGGTGCCCCACAGGTACAGGACCATGTCTGCTATCATTGCCAGGGAAAAGAGGTAGATGCTCCCGTATACCTGCCACAGGAAAACTCCCGCCATCATGGCGGTGTACACTGCAAGAAGCAGGAGGATGTACGAACCCATTGATCTCCTGACCGACTGCGCCCTGTACAGGTGCTCAAAAAGGAATACAAAGAACCCGGTCATGACGGCCCCGGACAGGTATACCATCAGCGGGCCCCAGTGATATCCGGTGACTGCCGGAGGAGCAAGAAACATTATTGATGCCTGCGACAGCAACAGAACCAGTATCCAGGAGTTCTGGTCCCTTCTCATGAGTATTATGCTCAGGAACATCTCAATGCTCATTGGAAAGACAAACCAGTAGCTGGAGACTGACTGGAATATTGCAGCTACCGGGCTGGTGCTCATCAAGGCCAGGTATTGCTGATGCGACAGTACAAGATTGAACACCAGGCTCATGAGGACTTCGTCAAGGATCACAAAGACCGAGGTGAAAACCATGAGGAATCTTCTTGAAGCATCCTGATCCTCAAGGAATATATCGCGCATGAACAGGGCCAGGAACGGAATGAGTTCCACAGCCATGGCAACCAGTGCCACCTCAACAGCACCTATTTCAGAGAGAATGCCGGGAAATGCCAGATAGATAAAGGGGCCAACAAGCATTCCGTTCATCATTGCGAGGATGAGGTAAACCACCAGCTTCCGCAACGGATTGTCTGCCCTGCTGGCTGCATATATTGCAAAAGCCATTGCAGCAGCCATGGCGGCCATGGCCGCCCACAGCAGGTAAATCAGGAGCACTTGCATATAATTCCCAGCTGGAAACGTGATTCTGTCATTGAATTAAGCCTTAGTGTCACTCCGGCGGTATTTTTCAGGAACCCGAAATGGATTGCCTGCACCTGGTTGCTAATATAATAACACCAGTGGCTGGAATACTGGATAATTATGCCTCCTGGTTGACCTCTGTCAGGCAAAAATTGCCATGCCAGCAAAGGTTAATTAATTTTAATTCTCTACCTTCTGATGCATTACGTAGTTATTACTGGAGGCGTGATTTCAGGCCTTGGAAAGGGAACGATAACGTCCAGCCTTGGCCACCTGCTAAAGTCCCACGGTCTCAGTGTTACGGCGCTGAAGATTGATCCGTACCTCAATTATGATGCCGGAACAATGAATCCGTACCAGCACGGGGAGGTTTTTGTCCTTGATGACGGCAGCGAAGTTGATCTTGATCTGGGGAACTATGAGAGATTCATTGGTTCTGATCTTGCTGGAGACAACAACATAACAACAGGAAAGGTCTACAAGGAAGTCATTGAGAAGGAGAGAAGAGGTGAATATCTGGGAAGCACCGTCCAGATAATCCCGCATATTACAAACGAGATAAAGAGGCGCATAAGGATGGTCACCTCAAAGGGTGCCTACGACGTTGTGCTTATTGAGGTTGGAGGGACTGTAGGTGACATAGAATCCATGCCGTTCCTTGAGGCACTGAGGCAGCTGAACCGTGAGGAGCCGCCAGGTTCTGTCATATTCGGCCACGTGACTCTTGTGCCCGAAATCGGGGCCATGAATGAACAGAAGACCAAACCAACGCAGCACAGTGTCAAGGCCCTCAGGGAAATAGGCATACAGCCGGATATACTGTTCTGCCGTTCCAAAGACCCCCTTAGCCTTGAGACGCGCAAGAGAATTGCACTTTTCACCGATGTACCTCTTGATGGCATAGCCAGCGTCAGTGATGCCCCCAACGCCTATCTTGTTCCAGACCTCATGGAGAAGCAGGGGATTGTGGACTTCATCATCGGCCGCTTCAAGCTGGGATGCAAGGAATACAATGATGACTGGGGAAACTACAAGGAGAACCTGAAGAATCCCAGGGAGAGAGTGAAAATTGCCCTGGTGGGCAAATATACGGAGCTTCAGGATGCATACATGAGCCACAAGGAGGCTTTTCTCCATGTGACCGGGAATACAGGCATAGCTGTGGATATAAAGTGGATCAACTCAGATGATCTTAAGGCGAGCACAGACAGGCTGGACGACGTACATGGCATACTTGTCCCAGGTGGTTTCGGCTACAGGGGCATAGAGGGGAAGATTGCGGCCGCCAGATATGCAAGGGAGCACAACATACCATTCCTTGGCATATGCCTAGGGTTCCAGGTTGCCGTAATAGAGTTCGCAAGGAATGTGCTTGGCTTCCAGGATGCGAACAGTACGGAATTTGACAGTAAAACGCAGCACCCAGTGATTGATCTTCTTCCGGAGCAGAACGGTGTGAAGGACATGGGCGGCACAATGAGGCTTGGATCCAAGAAGGTGCTTGTGAAGCCTGATACACTGGCATTCAGCATATACCAGAAGGGAGAAATTTATGAGAGGCACAGGCACCGGTACGAGGTGAACCCATCATACATTGACCAGTTCGCCAAGGCCGGCCTCATATTCTCCGGAACTGATGATGAGGGGATAAGGATGGAGATTGCAGAATTCAGGGACAATGAAAATATGATCGCCTCCCAGTACCACAGCGAGTTCAAGTCCCGCCCCCTGAACCCTTCAAAGATTCATCAGCATCTTGTTCTCAGGGCACTGCAGCACATGCAGGAAGCCATGGAGGCAGCTGCTTGATATCCGTCCAGTCAATGCTTCTTGAAAAGGTGAATGAAAAACTGCAGAATTCCGAAAAAACACGCAAGAGAATGGCGGCAACCAGGAAAGTTCTCAGGTGGGATGCAGGTGATACAAGCACAACCTTCCTCGTTGAGAATGGCCAGGTTGCCATAGCCGGCAATGACCTGAAACCTGACATTGTAATCACTGCCTCTACCGATGATGTTCTTGGCATAATGCAGAAAAAGCTTGATCCCATGGAGGCATACTCTTCGGGAAAGCTGAAGATAAAGGCTTCGCTGCTGGACAAGCTTCTAATGGCGGAGCTGCTGAAATGATAAAGGCAGGGGACATTGAATCATACCGCCAGTTTCTATGGACCGCTGTACGGCAGGAATACGACCTGGCCCTTGAGGCACGGAAGCTCGGAAGGGATGTTACAGACCGCGTGGAAATACCCCTGGCTTCCGATATGGCTGACAGAATAGAGGAACTCATTGACATAAGGGGAATAGCGGGCGAGATAAGGGAACTGTCAAAGACAAGGACCCGGGAGGAAATATCCATCGATATTGCAAGGCGGGTAGCTAAGATGTACGAGCCCCAGGGGAAGGTTATGGCTGTGGACAAAGCCGTAAGGGTTGGCCTTGCAATCCTCACCGAGGGCATACTTGTGGCCCCGCTTGAAGGCATAGCCGATGTGACCATAGACAAGAACCACGATGGCACTGACTATGTTTCCGTTGTGTATTCAGGTCCCATCAGGGGAGCCGGAGGAACTGCCCAGGCCCTCAGTGTCCTGATTGCGGATGTTGTGCGAAGGGATCTTGGAATCGGGGCGTTCCATGCAACAGATGATGAAATAGAACGTTACATAGAGGAGATACAGGCATACAACAGGATCAAGCATCTCCAGTATCTCCCGACCCCCGATGAAATAAAGCAGGTGATACTGAATTCCCCGGTGTGCATTGACGGGGAGGGAAGCGAGGAGGAAGAGGTTTCCGGGCACAGGGACATGGAAAGGATCCGCACAAACAGGATAAGGGGTGGAATGTGCCTGGTGCTCTGCGAAGGCCTTATACAGAAATCCAAGAAGGTTCTGAAACATACCGAGAAGCTGGGTCTGACAGAGTGGAACTTCCTTGGAAAGAAGCAGCAGCCGGCAGAGGGCGAGAGTGCGCCGACTCCCAAGAATTCTGAGAAATTCCTCAAGGATCTGGTGGCCGGCAGGCCCGTGTTTTCACATCCGGGAAGACCTGGCGGATTCAGGCTGCGCTACGGCAGGTCCAGGGTCAACGGCCTTGCTGCAGCATCCATCAACCCGGCAAGCATGTTCATAGTGGACAGGTTCATTGCAATCGGTTCCCAGATCAAGGTGGAGCTGCCAGGCAAGGCGGCGGCTGTGACTCCAAGCGACGGGATAGACGGTCCCATGGTGCTCCTGAAGAACGGCAGCCATGTGAGAGTGGGAAGCCAGGATGAGGCTGCAAGACTCCTTCCCGATATAGATCAGATAACGGATCTTGGAGAGATACTCATTGCCTATGGCGACTTTCTTGAGAACAACTACAGGCTGGTGCCGGGTTCCTTCAACCATGACTGGTGGAAGCTCTATCTTCCTGATGCGGAACTGAGGGAGAAGTATGCATCTTCCGTGCCGGACCAGTTTGAGGCGGTGGTTCTTGCACGTGAGAAAAATATTCCGCTTCATCCAGTTTACGACTATTTCTGGCATGATCTGGGAACGCAGGAAATCCTTGATATCAGGAAGAGCGTTTCCAGCAGCAGGCTTTCTGGAACGCACCTGATCCTGGACAACAGGATGCGGGATTCGCTGATCAAGCTGGGAATCCCATTCTCCGCCACCCCAGACGGGCTTGCCCTCCATGAGTACTACCCCCTGATCACCAGCCTGGGCCTTGAGGTTCAGAATGGTGCCATAGTACAGATGCAGAGGGATGATACCCCGGATGATCCGGTGAAGCTGATCAATTCCCTTGCCGGATACAGCATATTCCCAAGGTCTCCCACAAGGGTGGGATCAAGGCTTGGAAGGCCGGAAAAAGCCGGAGACAGGAAGATGAAGCCAAAGGTTCACGTGCTTTTCCCGGTGGAAAATTACGGGGATGCACGCAGATCCCTGAAAAACGCAAGAAAGAACGCCCATGACGGATACCAGGTGGAGGTCAGGGCTAGGAAGTGCACAGGATGCGGAGAGGAATCTGCACAGCCCATATGCTACCTGTGCGGCGCTGTCACCGTTAATACCGGCAAGACCAGAAAGATCACAATCGATCTTGACCAGCTCATGGAGAGATCCATGGAGCGCCTTGGGATAGATCTTCCTGAAAAACTGGAGATAAAGGGCGTAAAGAAGCTAATGTCCAAGGACAAGGTCAGCGAACCCATTGAGAAGGGATTCCTGAGGGCCATACACGATGTCTCGACCAACAAGGACGGCACCTGCAGGTACGATATGTCTGATATACCGATAACACACTTTAAGGCAGAGGAAATAGGCCTTCCAAGGGAAAGGCTGCGGGAACTGGGATACGATCCGGAGAAGGAGTATAATGAAATATTCCCGCAGGATGTGATAATACCGTCAAAGTCAGCGGAATACCTTATCAATGTGGCAAATTTCATCGACGATCTCCTGGTCAGGTATTACGGCATGGCCCCGCATTATCTCTGCTCCAGGCCAGAGGATCTCATAGGGAAGCTTGTCATAGGCCTGGCTCCGCACACCTCAGGAGGAATACTGGGCAGGATCATCGGCTTCTCGGAGGCAAGCGGCTGTTATGCCCATCCGTTCTTCCATGCGGCAAAAAGGAGGAACTGTGACGGCGATGAGGACAGCATCCTCCTTCTCATGGACGGGCTCCTGAATTTTTCAAGGGAATACCTTCCATCCACACGGGGCGGGCTCATGGATGCGCCGCTGGTGCTCACTGTCCAGCTGAACCCGGATGAGGTTGACAAGGAGGCCATGAATGTTGATACCCTGTGGGAATACCCGCTGGAATTCTACAGAGCCATGGAGGAGAGGCGTGCACCATCGGAGATAGAGGAACTGATGATGACCATGAGCGTTCGCATCAAGAAGACAGGCAGTTTCATGGGATCAGGATTCACCACGAGCACCTCGGACATAAACGGGGGAGTGCTGGTGTGCTCATACAAGACCATCGACACAATGGAGGAGAAGATAGAGAGGCAGCTTTCGCTTGCAAGGAGGCTCAGGGGAGTGGACGAGGACGATGTTGCTGCCAGGGTGCTTAACTCCCATTTCCTGCCAGACATGTACGGCAACTTCAGGAAATTCTTCTCCCAGGAGTTCAGGTGCACCAAGTGCAATACAAAGTACCGCAGGGTTCCCCTGTCCGGGAAATGCCTGAAGTGCGGAAACCATAACCTGATCCTGACAATACACAAGGGGAGTGTCATAAAATACATGAATGAGACCGTGAAGATATCAAAGGAATTCAACCTGCCATGGTACCTGAACGTGCGTATAGACAACCTGGTCCGCACAATCAGGGGAACGTTCAATTTTGAAGATGAGGCAAAGCCGGAACCCTCGCATGACCTGAGCAGCTTTGATGACGAAAAGCCGCAAATTGCCACAGTTCAGGCCGACCGCGACCTGGAAAGTTACCAGGAGGATGATGAGGAATGATAGGATCACTCTTTGTGACCGGCCCTGCAGGAACCGGGAAGTCCACATTCTGCGCAGCCTACAAGGACTGGCTGATCTCAAACGGCTACGACGCTGCAATAGTGAACCTTGATCCCGGATCTGAATACATCCCCTATGAAGCCGAGATTGACATCAGGGAGACCATTTCCCTGAGCCAGATCATGTCTGAATACAACCTTGGGCCAAACGGAGCCCAGATAGTTGCCGCGGACCTGCTTCTTGAAAATACGGAACCTGTTACAAAGGTGCTGAGGGAACTTGAGGACTATTACGTGATTTTTGACACACCTGGCCAGATCGAGCTGTTCAGCTTCAGGCCGGGGAGCCCCATGCTGGTGGATCGGCTTAGCAGCGGGAAGGCAATGATTGCGTTCATAGCTGATGCTGTTCTGTCGGCATCCCCATCAGGATTCATATCCCAGAAGATGCTCTTCGGATCGGTCCTTTCAAGATTCTACAAGCCCATGCTGTTCGTGCTGAACAAGCTTGACCTCATCACAGATGATGATCTGGAGGCGGTCATGAAGTGGGAGGATTCTCCCGATCTTCTCCGGGATGCCCTGATGGACGAGAAACAGGAAATGGTAAAAGACTACTTCTCCGCCGTGCTCAACGCGTTCAAGGAGAGCCAGATGGTCAACAAGATCTTTCCCGTATCGGCCAAGGACATGTACGGCTTTGAGGACATATACAGCGAGATGTCACTGTTCTTCACCGGGGGATCAGACACCGATACCATGTACAGGGACGACTGAAAGCCGTTCTTCTATTATTTTATGCATTTTAAAAAAAACCGAATCACGATCCTTATTAAAGGAGGCTGCGGGAATCATGTCCATCCTTTAAGCCATCCTCCCGTCCCTGCAAAAATGTTTTAATCCCATGGCAATAGTACCCACAATGGGAGCAAAACATCACTGCCTTATCTGCGGAGACTTAATCTACGGCGGCATGTACTGTTCCACCTGTTCCCGTGAAATAGGGAGATCAAGAACCATGGACGATGAATCCATGGAGGAGTGGATTGACCGTGTCAGGTACACTAAACCAATGTATCTTTATTCGGAACACCATAATTTGCTCCAGCTGGATGTGTTCTTCTGGCACTGACCCTACTGTGCCCCTTTTATAAATGTTACTGTACAGACGGTCATTAAGGTTTTATATTAAGACTCAATGAAGAAACAGGTGAAAAAATGGCTGAAAACTGGCAAATAAAAGACAAACTGAAGCCAAGCGGGCTGGATGGAATTTCTGACAAGCAGATAGATTACCATTTTGAAACCCATTACAAGGGTTATGTGAACAAGCTGAACGAGATCTGGGAGAAGCTCCCAAACGCAGACAGGAGCAAGGCGAACCAGAACTACAGTGAATTCAGGGAACTCAAGCTGGAGGAGACCTTCAACTTTGACGGATCGCTCCTGCACGAAACCTACTTTGCAAACCTCGCAAAGGAACATGCTCCCGTGTCTGAATCTTTCAAGAAGCAGGTTGAGAAGGACTTTGGAAGTTATGAGAAGTGGGTTGAGGATTTCAAGGCAACCGGAGTTGCATTCAGGGGCTGGAGCCTTTGCGTCTTCGACCTTAACACCGGAAAACTGAGGAATATTGGCGCAGACGTCCACAACACCAACGGCATATGGAATGCCATACTTGTGCTTGCCCTGGATGTCTATGAGCATGCATACTACACGGACTATGGACCAAAGAGAGCCCCATACCTGGATGCCTTCCTGAAGAACGTAAAGTGGTCAGATGTGGGGCAGAGGCTTGAAAAGGCCAAGAAAATGTATGAAATTTTCAAATAATCCCTTTTTTGTTCAGACACAGACAATAATATTTTAACCGGTTCATGATACGAAAGCCAGAATGGAGAAAACCCCTTTCCTGCCTTTTCGTGAATCAACTTTCAGGCCATCTGTTGATGGCATAGTTGATCTGATGAATTCCCCGTTCGCACTGGAAGTGCAGGCGAAAGCAGCCGAATTCAGGAATATGGGGCAGCAGTCGGCGGAAGATCTATTCGGGGAGCTTTGTTTCTGCATCCTTGCTGCCAACACCTCTGCCGAGATGGGGCTCCGGACCCAGATGTCCATAGGGAATTACGGGTTCATAAACTACCCGGAGGAAAAACTCAGGGATGACCTGAAGAAGGTGAAGTACAGGTTTTACAACCTCAGAAGCTCTTTCATAGTTAAAGCCAGGCCGATAATTGACAGGCTTCCCGACATTGCAGGGCGCATGGATCCATGGGAAGCGAGGGAGTTCCTGGTGAAGAACGTCAAGGGCATAGGGTACAAGGAGGCATCGCATTTCCTGAGGAACGTTGGGGTTTTCAGTTTTGCAATCCTGGACAAGCACATCATCAGGATGCTCTCCTCGGCCTTCCCGGATGGTCGGGAAGCAAAGATCACCTCACCTGCAAGGTACCTGGAAATGGAGAAGTACTTTCTGGCACTTGCGGAATCGCTGAATCTTGAGCCGGGAATCCTGGACCTCTACATGTGGAAGATTGCCACTGGAAAGCTGATAAAGTAAAGTACCGGCAAACTGTTTGTACCAGATAGTGCATGCAATTCTATGATGTCCTACGATGATGTTGCCAGGGCAGACAGGAATTACGAATACTTTGTGGGGGACCTGTGGACCCTCATGCAGAATGCTGGAGCCAGGGTGGCTGAATACGTTTCAGCGTCCCAGGGAAATGGAAAGAAAGTCCTGATTGTTGCCGGGAACGGCAACAATGGAGGGGACGGAATCGTTGCAGGAACCCTGCTTTCTGGAAAAAATACCGTGAGCCTTTTCCCCATTTCCGGCCCATATGGAATGAAGACCAGGGATTCCCGCCATGCCATGAGGGATTACAGGGGCAGGTTCATGGACATGCAGTCTTTCCTGCAGGAAGCATCCAGCTACGATGTGATCATCGATGCCATCTTCGGTTCAGGTTTTTCAGGCGAGCCCCGGCCCCCGTATGACACCATAATCAGGAAGATCAATGAATCCGGCGCTTACATTGTGTCCGATGACATTCCGTCTGCACTGGGATCATCACTTCCTGTTAGGCCGGATGCCACGGTGACCTTCACCGATTCCAAGACCGGCATGACACCTGAGAACTCTGGAAAAATAGTTGTTGCCGACATAGGCATTCCAGAAAAGGTCTTCACCCATAACGGCCCCGGCGAATTCGTTTATTTCAGAAAATCTGAGAAGTCCTCCCACAAGGGCATGAACGGCAGAGCCGCAATAATAGGTGGATGGACCTACCACGGGTCTGCAGTTATTGCTTCCAGCGGAGCAATGGCCGTAGGTTCCGATCTGGTGAAGATTTACACCACAGGCCTCAATTACCCAATCATTTCCTCATACGATCCGGGCATCATTGTGAGGAACCTGGACCTTGAAGTACCACATGAAGAAATCCTGAACAATGATGCCATCCTGGTAGGCTCGGGCCTGGGAAAGGGGCAGGATGTCAAGCTCATAACAGGCATGGTAAAGGGATTCACAGGCACAATAGTCCTTGACGCCGAAGGCCTTGACTTTCACAGGCAGATCAGGGAAGCCGCTCCCGGCTGCCGCGTCATCATGACACCGCATACCGGGGAATTCCAGCGCATCTCAGGCCTGGAGCCCACCACTGAAAATGCGGTTGCATTTGCCAGATCCACGGGATCCTGCGTAATCCTGAAGGGCGTAGTGGACACCGTCACCGATGGGAAGGCAACAAGATTCACTGAGGGGGGCAACCAGAGGATGACCATGGGCGGCACCGGCGATCTGCTTGCAGGACTTGTGACTGGACTGGCCGCCAGGACTGCCGACCCGTTCCGGGCATCGTGCATGGCCTCATTCCTCAACAAGAGCGCTGGCGACTTCTGCCAGAGGCAGAAATCACTCTGGTACAGCGTCAGCGACATGATTCACGCCATCCCGGACCTCATGATCCAGTACGTGGGGTAGATCCTGGTGGACACAGGCATATCCCGGTAAAAATTATAACACCGTTGTAATAGCCTGTATTATCATGTTAATAGTGCCATCCTCGTCGTCTTTGAAACTTGCAAAGTCTGTGGCAAAAATATCCGGATCAACCCTGTCGGATGTGGAAAGAAAGAGATTCCCTGACGGCGAGATGTATGTCAGGATTCTTTCGGAAACCCTTAACATGGACGTGGCGGTCCTGGGGAATACACGCACGGATTCTGATATCCTGGAGATGCTCCTCCTGCTGAATGCTGCAAGGGAAGGCGGGGCAAAGCGGGTCATTGCGGTTATACCCTACTTCGGGTATGCCAGGCAGCACATGCGCTACAAGGATGGGGAACCAATATCATCCAAGGTCATAACTCAGGCCCTTGATAACTCCAGCGATGAGATAATATGCGTGGAGATACATGACGGGCAGACCCTGAGCTTTTCCAGCAAGCCGTTCCGGAACCTGAGTGCGGAACGTTCAATGACAGATCATTTCATGAACCATGTGCCTGATTATGTGCTTTCTCCGGATGACGGCGGATACGACAGGGCAAAGAAGCTTGCAGAGAGCATAGGGACGAGAGCGGCATATATTTTCAAGAAGCGCATAGATCCAAAGACCGTGGAGATGAAGCTCCCTGACATAGATTTTACAGGCAAGACCATACTTCTGGTGGACGATATCATCTCAACGGGGGGAACAATTATTAAGGCGATCAAGCTATTGAGACAGGCTGGTGCCTCCAGAATCAGCGTAACTGCCGTTCATGGTGTGTTTGCCAGGGATTCCGACAGGATGATATCCTCTGAAGTTGACGAGCTTGCGGTGTGCGATACCATCGACGGCCCTTACAGCACCATTTCAGTTGCTGGCACCATTGCCGGATCGCTGGAGAGATGAAAAATGGGCGAGGAACTCAGGGTCTGCCAGAGGGATGGCCCCTTCAGGGGAAGCCAGTGCCCTGTCTGTGGTGCAAGTGGAAAGGTGCTGATGCATGAGAACGAGGTTGAGGGAGTGGGGAGGATACTTGCAGGAATGCTCAGGCATTTTCCTGAGAACTACGGTGTTCGCCTCAATGACCACGGCTGGGTGAAGATATACACCATTATTCCTGTTATAAGGGCGCAGAAAAGGAACTTCTGGTGGCTCACCCCCTTTCATGTGGAGGCACTTGTAATGACCGACCCGAAGGGCAGGTACCAGATAAATGACCACGGAGAGATCAGAGCCGCATATGGCCACACCATCCCCATCAATGTGGACGATATGCCAACAGATGTGCCTGCAAAGCTTTATTACCAGACCACGGACGAGGAGCTTGAGTTCATAAGGGAAACGGGAATCAGCCCTTCCGACAAGAGCTGGATACACCTGTCGCTCACTGCACGCCAGGCCTTTGTTTCAGGGCTGTTCCATATCGATTCGCCTGCAGTTGTTGACGTGGATGCCGCTGCACTGGAAGAGGCAGGGTACCCTGTCTACAGGGCAACAGAGGATGTTTTCCTGGTTGGCGAGATTCCGCCACAGTTCGTTGGAGACAAGATAACTGAAACCTTTGAGCTTACTCCGGAGGAGAAGGAGGAAATCGCCCAGGTGAGGGAACGAATGGAAAGAAGGATGAACAGGGATTCTTCCCAGTAGCCCGAACATTTTCACAATGATAGGGCAGCCTGTGCCGGATTTTTCCATTCAGTCAGGCCATGATTTTGCTCAGCAGCGTGATGAGCACCACTGCCACAAGTATCCATGACGATGAATAGGCCCCCAGGGTTTTTATGCCGCTTTTCCGCATCAGCAGGAGCCCGGCTGTTGCGCCTGACAGCACTGTGCCCATTGTGATAACTGGTAGCGGGCCAAGTATGCCGGGGACTGCAGCAATGATTATTGCTGATGCGAGTACCGGGACTTCCACTGCATACCAGGTGCGGAAGAAATTCCCCCGGTGCGCCCTTGCGGACATTATGGCTGTTGCCCCTATGGCAAGGATGATGTTCAGGGCGGAGAACAGGATGAAGTATTCGGCCTCAGCCAGGGTGAACCTTCCAGTGAGGGCGCTGCTGATTACCGGGAACTGGGAGGTGATGGCCACCATTGATGCTCCCCGGTTGAGGCTGCCCCGTTCAGCCGTGAACCTTTCCGTGTATGAAAATATCCCGAGAGCAGCCATAAATATGAGCACCGGCATGACAGGGAGGTATCCCGCAATGATGCCTAAGGCCAGAACTGCAACTTCAAGGGCAAGTATGCCCCACTTGGCAGGTTCCATGCGGGATGCCAGACATGCCATGAATCCCTGCTGGGAGGACCGCACTTCCCTGAGGGATGAAAGGATTGTATCGTAAATGCTTATTCCGGGCAGCATGGACGCCAGCAGAATAAGGCCGTACACATGGTACCGGGAGGCATACAGAACCCCAAGGATTACTGTTGCAAACCATGTTACCAAGAGCCCGTGCTCTCTGGGAAGGATCTTCACAAAGGCTGGAACTGTCTGCCCCTTATAACCGGCAGTTCTAACATTTAAGGCATGCACTGATCCGGAACATTTCTAGAGATAATCGCTGGACCTTCCCTCCACATATTTCCGGAATGATTCCCTGCCCCATATCATGGCTTGAAGTATGTCATACTGGTGCCTCTGCATTATTGATACGTCAGGGTCCCTGTCAGCCTTCCTGACTATGCTGATTCCGGCCTTCTCTGCTATGTCCCTGTATGCTGCCTGCCTGACTCGATCCATGCTTGACAGGCTCCTTTCGGTCATTATGACCTCATGGCTGGCACTGATCCTCAGGGCATCGTCATGGTACCTGTATATGTTTGAATCTATTACTATCTCCTCCTGATCTGGGAGATCGGGGTAAACCGTGGCTGGCAGGCAGTAGAGGCCGTCTCCGCTGAATTTTTCTCCAGTTATTATTTCCACGCCCATCCTCTGCAAAACTGTGCTGTAATAGTCAACAAGCCTTCCGGCCTCGAACTTTTTCCATCGGTCCCAGATCTGAAGAAGCTGCCCCCCGATCCTGTCATTCGCTTCATACAGCGTGACTTTCATGCCGTATTTTGCAGCAGTAAGGGCTGCCTCAAGGCCGCTGACACCAGCCCCGGCTATTGCAATATCTCCAGAAAGCCTCATTGCAGGTTTCCTGACAGATTCCAGGCCGGTATCTGGATTCACTGTGCACCTGACCTCGCCAAATCCAAGGTCCCTGCACGCCTGATTGCACCTTATGCATGGCCTCAATGCATCAGGATCCTTCAGCAGCTTCACGGCAAAGTATGGGTCTGCCAGTTCAGCCCTTCCCACGGAAACAAAGTCCGCCTTCTCCAGGACCTTCTGAGCGTCCTGCAGGCTGGTGACGGATCCAACCACCATAGTGATCAGGTTTGCCTTCC
>JAKAQT010000136.1 GCA_021819605.1 Thermoplasmata archaeon | reverse complement strand
GTGAGGGCTCCAGCATCAAAGAGCCATGCCATACGCCTTGTTCTGTATTCTCTCATACATGATGTGAATGTTCAGGGCCTGCCGGATTCATCAGACGTTGCAATGGCAGTGGACTTTGTTGGAAGGCTGGGAATTATCAGGAGAGAAAACAGCTTCAGCCGGCATAGAGGAGCACTGAAACACAGGGCTGATTTATACTTCGGCGGTTCCGGAACCACCCTGAGAATGGCTCTTCCCCTGCTGGCATACCTGGGTGGAGAATTCACCATAGATGGTGACAGGACGCTGAGGGCAAGACCAATAAAAGATGAGGTCCGGGCACTTTCAGAGGCCGGAATCAGCTTTTCATCCGATTCCATTCCACTCAGGATGTCTGGAAGGGCTGTTGCCCATCACGTCACCATAAAGGGAAGTGAGAGCAGCCAATCCATATCAGGATTGATTTTTGCACTTCTCATGAATGGAGGAGGGCGCATTGACATTGTGCCACCCATTGTCTCAAGACATTACATAGACCTGACATGCAGCATCCTGAAATCCCTTGGAGCGGACATTACATTCAGCGGAAACGTTGTTCGGATCAATGGAGGAGAAATGAAGGAATATTCGGGCCGTGTTCCGGGTGACTATCTTCTCTCTTCATTCTATGCGGCTGCAGCCTATGCAACCGGCGGGGATATAAGAATCAGCGGCCTTCCGGAACAGGAAAGCTGGTGGGGTGATCACAGCATTGTGGGTGTACTGCAGGAAAGTGGCGTGAAAAGCAGTTTCCAGGATGGGACATGGCATGTTGCATCGTCGGATTCCGGAAATGGCATCGCCATGGACACAAGCCAGTCACCTGACATGGCAGTGTCAATAGCGGCCTTTGCTCCATTCCTGTCAGGCAGGACAACAATTTCAGGAACAGAAGGGCTGAAGTCAAAGGAGAGCAATCGCATACTCACCATCACCAGGACACTTTCAGCGTTCGGAATCAGTGTCAGTGCCAATGGCAGCATAACAATTCACGGCCAGCCTTCCCTGGAGAATCCTGTAGTTGATGCGGCGGGAGACCACAGGATAGCCATGCTTGCTTCCGTGCTTTCACTGCATGCCGGTGGAAGTATCAGGGACGCGGGATGTGTATCAAAGAGCAATTCCGGGTTCTTCAAGGACCTTGCGGCAATGGGGGGAGATATAAAATTAGTGCAGTGAAAAGGCCAATTCTCATCGGTTCAATCCCTGTATTCAGCCTGGACTCCCTGGAAAGGAAGACCAAAGATTCGGAAGGAATCTGTGATTTAGTTGAACTGAGACTCGATTATATGCGAGAAGTGGACCCGAAAATCCTGGAATTGCTGAAACCCTTTGCCGGCAGGTGCATCCTTACCCTGAGATCCAGGGATGAGGGCGGAATAAACTATTTTCCTGACCACATCAGGGAAGCATTCCTCTCTAAGGCTGTCAGGGACGGCTTCATGGTTGATGTTGAGCTAGCCACATCACTGCGGACGGGCATTAAGCCTTTCATATCATCCATGCATTTTCTACGGAAGCTCCCTGAGAGATCAGCACTTTCAGGACTTGTTGAAAAAGCCAGGAGTATGGGCAAGCATGTGAAGATCGCCTATGTGCCATCCCCCAATTCCCGTTCCACCATGGTGCGTATTCTGGAGGAATCTGAGAATCTGTCCATAATGGAAATTGGCAGCAGTCCCGAAAGCCGCATTGCCTTTTCTCTGCTTGGTTCGGAGATGATATACTGTCATCTTGGGGATCCCACGGCATCCGGGCAGATGGAATGTTCCAGGGCAGTGAAAATCATTGACTGCATCTGGAAGAGCTTATGATTTAACGAAAATGAGCGATAAGTCCTCTTCCGAAAGGAGATGGGGAGGTCACGTGGGTTTCTTGATGACCTCGAATTTTCTCTCGTTCCTGAGGAATGCATAGATTCCCATCACGCCTCCCAGAGCTTCCAGCGGGCCTATTACCAGGAAGAACAGGGGGACCATTATGACAGCCTTCTTCCAGAAAGGCATTTTCTCTTCCGAAACAGAGCTGTTTATCTGAAGCCCGTTCCAGTAGAACCATATCCAGAAGCTGAATGTGAACGCCCACATCACAGCCATTGGGGGAGTTATGAGCTCAAACGCAATGAGATGAAGCCCCTCAAGCAGGAGTATCACCAGCATTATGTTCTGGGTGGCCATGCTGCTCCAGAATATAACTGAATAGATGAGAAGAAGCCTGTATTTCCATGGGAGCGGCCCGTAAACACCAAGGTTTGTCAGGTCCACCAGCCACCTTCTTCTCTGTTTCAGCATATCCCTGACATTTGATGGTGATGCGCCATAGGTGAAGGCAGGGAGAAAAGAGGATTTTCCGGGATATTTCTCAGAGAAACGCAGGCCGAAGCAACTGTCATCCGAAATGGGGCGGTTTCCGCTGTCCCACCCTATGCTGCTCTCAACGTCAGACCTGACAAGGAGGTTTTCTCCATGAAGACCTACAAGCGGAGTTTTGAGAAGTGCCGTGAAAAAGTAAAATCTTGTGAGGTCATCAGTCGGCCTCATGGAATCAGCAAATTTCGGTATTATGGATTTTGAGAGATGGTGCGGGAATGCAAGTACACCCTGGGCGATGTAATACTCATGCCCCTTGAACTTTATGTGCTCAGCAATCGCAGCCACGGTGTCTTCACCTATTGATGCGTCATCGTCCAGATGGAATATCCAGATGGCATCGCTGTTCTCGCCCCTTCCAATATGGTATTCAGTTGCATACTGCAGTGCCCTTGACTTGTTCAGCGATCTGCTCTCTGTCTGATATTCTTTCGGAACGACAATAAGATTGAAATTTGGCAGTGACCCGTACTTTTCA
>JAKAQT010000026.1 GCA_021819605.1 Thermoplasmata archaeon | reverse complement strand
TAAAGCTGATGGAAAAGACATCGTGCCAGCTGGAACCAATTTTCCTCACAGTGAACGGCACCAGTTTCGAGCGAATACTCAGGGCCGCCGTAAGGCAGATGTCCCCGGCAAAGATCTTCCATGAGCCTGATGGGGTTTCAAATTCCGTATATTTCCTGACAGATCCGCGATCAATAGAGAGCATCAGGCAGTCGCTGCAGAGAGAGAATGCAGTGGTTGCCGATGGCCATCACAGGCTGCAGGCAACAAGGAATCTTTACCGTGAAAGCACCGGCGAAAACAGGGATTTCTGGAAATTCACCATGTCCTATGTTACATCGCTCCAGAGTGATTCCCTCCTGATTGGGGGAATTCACAGGGTTGTGAGCAGGGAGTTTGAGATTTCAGCATTCATGGATAGCATCCGTGAATATTTCGATGTCAGGGAGATGAATGGAGATCATGGCCAGGAATCAATAGTCCTATACGACGGAAGATATCATTCCCTATCTCCAAAGCCAATTGCCTTTGATGCAATCGGGTGCAGCAAGAAGTACAAGTATGCCGGTGACCCGTCCCTGGTGAGCAACCTCATACTCAGGCAGATAATCGGAATGACCCAGAAGAACCTCTCAACAAAGGTTATTTACACGCACAACAGGGTCATTGCCGTGGATGAGGTTGACAGCGGCAGATCAGGCTTTTCATTCCTTATGCCTGAATGGAACAAGTCTGTCTTCATCTCCATGATAGAGGATGGCCGCCTGCTTCCTCAGAAGTCCACGTACTTCTATCCAAAGGTGCCCTCGGGCATTGCCCTCTACTGCAGTGATTCGTTCCGGATTTCAGGCGGGAACCTACAGTAGTATATTTTTATACCATGCGAAATATTGCATCATGACAGAATAGCTTTATGATAAACATCACGCAGTTGTCTGAAACCATTGAAAGCATAGCCTATTCAATAATATTCAGGTACAAGGACATCTTCTTCGGCGCATTTGTTGCCATATTCGTGGGCCGCAGGATCATAAGGATTTCCCTAGGTGGAAGATATTCTGTCAGGTCACTCATATTCTCGCCCCTGCTTTATCTTGCCTTTACGGGCGCCACATATGTGGGGCTGACCACAGTTGAACTTCTTGCCTGCTCCATTGCCTTTGCCCTTGGGCTGGGACTCTCATCGCTGTTCAAGGGACAGGTCAAATTTTTCGAGAAGAAGAAAATCCTTCATTACAGGCGATCTCCTTTAATCGGGCTTGCCTGGACCATAGCCTTCGTGGTGAGGATTTACCTGCTGATCTATTATGATGTCACGGCGGGATTCTTCCTGAGCATCATACTTTCATACCTCTCTGGCCTCATACTTGGGGAGGCATTCCAGATAGCAATCCAGAAAAGGATGTTTGAATTCAGCAAAAAATCCCGGGAGAGCGCACAGATATCAGCCAGAAACACAGACCAGGATGTCAATAAAGAATGACACTGCCATTTTCCGATTCCGGACGAGATGGTTTGTGCAGGCTGGGTTCATAACAGTATGGTTATTTCGTGGATTTCCCAATGGCATTCATCATGTGGCTGGCCTGGCAGTTACGTTTCCTGCCGGTGGCCGCTTCATTTATAGATGGACCCGGGATGTCATTAAGTTCTCGGCACCAGCCGTATTGCTTTCTCAGGGCATGCCGTAACACAATCACTGCAAGAGTGGCATCTGTCCAGGCCGGGAGTGCCGGCAATCCTGTTTCCGTGAGCCCTTGCTTTTATGCGTCCGAGAAAACCCAGACCTGAAATTTCACCGGATGTTCTGGGCCTGATTTCAAAAACCTCGTATGGGCAAACTTTTACACATTCGCCCTTCGCTTCGCATTTTGCCGGGTCCACCCTGGGAACAACACCTGAAGCATCAGGCTTGCAATTGGTATCTTTCTTATCAGCTCCGCCACCACTCATCTGCTTTCCCCTGCAGCCAGAACCAACGAATACATAAACTTCTGCTTCATTCTTCTACCAGTCAGCAATGTTGGGTGCCTGAATAAAATGACTTTGGTCGCATAGATCCAATATGTTAGTACTGGTAACAGGCATTTTAACGAGTATAATGAATTTTCAAAAGTTTTCCATTCCATCTGTTTTCTGTCTTCATGCATACTTCATACAGCCTCTCTCTTAGGGCCTCTTTTTAAGGTCTGGACTGCCAACAATCTGCTTCAACACCGCTTCAAGGAACCATTGGTTTTAGGGTAAATTGTAATATTAATTTCATTGTAAAGGCCCCTTTGTTCAATGTATGAGGCTTCGAAAAGTAAGAAATGAGCTGTTGGAGAAATTTTAACCCCCGACATGCTGATTACGATCATTTAAGCAGAAAGCCCACGGCTTAAGTCGTGGGATGAATGTGAATCTATATATCTCGCAGTGGCATTGAAATTCAGGCATGAAACTGCTCCTGTGAAATATCATGAGAAAGTCATGCATGAAAATTCCCCATGCAGTGATTGATCCGGAAGGACTTCGGCATGAGGTTGGGAATGTCT
Organism: Thermoplasmata archaeon; assembly: GCA_021819605.1. GTDB lineage: Archaea > Thermoplasmatota > Thermoplasmata > Thermoplasmatales > Thermoplasmataceae > UBA509. The sequence continues at coordinate 11,629 of JAKAQT010000026.1, read as the reverse complement.
CCGTTCTGCAGTCTTGGCAGAGGAACGGGCAGAAGGCATATCCCCATTGCATGCAGACAGGGATGCATGCATGTGGATCAGTGATACCCACAGAGGCGCAACGTTCAGGACTGGAAAGACGCCAGAACTCTGTAATAGGTTCACGCAAAACTGTCATGATAGTGAGGGATGAAGGCGAAAACGGAGCAAAAGTGAGAACCCCACATGCTTTAGCTGTGGGAGTATGTCAGTTCTCCTTTGAACAGAAGAAAATGCATCTTCCGGGGTTTAAGGGCGCAATAAAAATTAGGGATGAATCAACAGTTCCTGTGAAGGCTGGACAGATCATCATAACGAGCGAAATTGATCGTTGTTATGAATAAATACGGTATGAGAAAGAAAAAAATCTGTCTAAGGGGAACAGTATCATTGGCGTAGACATGGGCAGAGTCTTAATGCAGGCACTCAACATCCGCAACACCGTGTTGATTAAGGTATGGCATGGCATTCCCAAACCCACGCAAGTGGAAAGTGATCCCGCGGCAGCATCCTCAAGGGAGGTCTACGAGTTATCACTCCATTAAGCAGGAACCTCATATCCTTCCGGGTAGAGTATGTCGGAATATCCCTGCCGGAAAGAGCAGCAACCTGACATAACTATTTTAGATGGGCAGCTATTGCCCAGCGTGGACTCCGAAAACCTGACATTCCTCTACGGACTTACAAGGGAAGGCATCAAACTCGATCTGTCGGTCACCAGTGAATTTGCTAGGCTGCTGGGTGAACCGCAAAATGAATTCAGCAGTGTACATGTGGCTGGAACAAATGGCAAGGGTTCAACTTCAGCTTATGTCTACAACATCCTGAGGCGGAAGTACCACACTGGACTGTACACATCCCCTCATCTCGTCAGTTTCAATGAGAGGATAGTTTTTGACAGGGAGCTGATTCCGGACAAATATCTTGAGGAATTTGTGGAGACTTACAAAAAAATTATCACGGAGCTCGGAGAGTCAAAAAGGAATCCAACATTCTTTGAGGTCACAACTCTGCTTGCTTTCAAGTACTTCGCCGAGAGAAAGGCACAGTACGCCTCGGTTGAGGTCGGCCTCGGAGGGCGCCTCGATTCCACCAACATAATCACTCCTGAGGTGAGCGTGATCACCCAGATCGGCTTTGAACATGCTGACAAGCTTGGATGTTCCCTCACTTCTATTGCAATGGAGAAGGGCGGTATAATAAAACCGGGAAAACCCGTCGTCCTGGGGGACGGAAAGCCGGAAGTGGTCGATACCATAAGGCGGATTTCGCAGGTGAGGGGTTCTCCGCTTATACTTTCATGGAAGGAAGCCACCATATCCGACATTGAATCGGATATTTCCGGAAGCCGTTTTGTCCTTGGTACACCTAAAAATGAATACAGGATATCAACCTCACTGGCCGGGAAGTTCCAGGTGAAAAACGTCACAAACGCCATTCTTGCAGTTGAGCAGATGGATGATCTCCGCATCACAAGAAGGCAGATTGAGAAAGCAATAGCTGCCACAAGGTGGCCCGGCAGGATGGAAATCATAAGAAAAGATCCAATACTTATGGTTGACTGCGCCCACAATCCTCCCGCAGCAAATGCCCTTGCACAGGCATTTTCGGAATCCCATCTTCCGGAGCCGGTGCTGGTCATAGGGATGCTTTCCGACAAAGACATCTACTCTTTCCTGCACGCTGCCAGGAAAATCTCCAGCAGGGTCATATTCACAATACCGGATGAGCCACAGCGTGCGGTTCCGCCAGAGAAACTTGCTGAGATAGGGCGGTCAATTTTCACCGATGTGAAGGTCATTCATGATCCTGTGGAAGCATACAGGAGTGCCATGGAATCGTCTCCCATAACACTGGTTCTGGGCTCCATGTATCTTGTTGGAGTTGTAATGGCAAAGGAAAAGGTGCCGGTAATGCCTTTTCATGATGATTAATCTTGTGGTACCCTTTCTAGTTACAGAACGGGTCAAAAAAGGTTTTAGTACTCCCTATGGCTTCGATATTCTTACCGGTAGTTACCATGAATCTCTTCTCTAAGTTTTCAGCTGAATCCCCACTTATCAAAGGCGACCTGGAGAAGCTGAGCGGGTCATTTATGCCCAATTCCTTTCCCCACAGGGAAAATGAAATAGATCATATGGTGATGGTTCTGAGCAGCATTATGCGGGATATGAAGCCATCCAATATGCTGCTTTACGGGAAAACCGGGACCGGAAAGACATCCACAACCTCATATGTTACATCAATGCTGAAGGAAGCAGCTGAAGACAGGGTGAATGTGTGCTATGTCAACTGCCAGATTTACGATTCCCCATATTCTATACTTGTTACCATTGTTAACTCAATATCCACGGGAACCCAGGACCAGATCCCGCCAATGGGATGGCCAATGGACAGGATTTATGGCGAACTGGTCACGAGAATGAATGCCCAGAAATCGTTCTACGTCCTGGTGCTTGATGAAGTGGACAAACTCATACAGAAGAACGGCAGTGACGCCCTTTATGTGATCCTCAAGATCCTTGATGACACACGCATGTCCAGGGCATCAATAATAGGAATAACCAATGATGCGAATTTCCTTGACACGCTTGATCCCAGGGTCAGAAGCAGAATGAACCAGGAGAGTATTATGTTCTCATCCTATAATGCTCAGCAGCTCAGGGATATAATCGCATTCAGGCTGGATGGCATAGTCAAGGAAGGCGCAGTTGATGAATCAGCCATAAATCTATGTTCTGCAATAGGGGCCCAGGAGCATGGTGACGCAAGGAAAGCACTGGACCTCATGAGAATATCCATTGAAATTGCCATAAGGGAAAACCGGGAAAAGGTCACAGACAGGGAAGTTTATGAAGCCAGGGACAGGTATGAGATGAATGTGGTGCATGCCGCCATAACCAGCCTCCCGTTACAGTCAAAGATGGTGCTTCTCAGTGCTGTTGTTACCCAGGAACTCAGCAAGAGATTGATGATTACTGGAGAAATATACGAGAATTACAGGAACATCTGCACAGAGCTGGGATTCATACCCCTGACATCCAGGAGGATAGGAGATATTCTGTCCGAGCTTGAGGAATTCGGGCTGCTTTCGGCAACCACCAGAAGCATGGGAAGGTACGGAAGGACACGGTTTATACGTGTTATGGGCGATCCTGATCAGTACAAGCACTACCTCATGGAAGATGAGAACCTCTCGCATTTCATGGGATCAAAAATCACAAGGCAATCCCGGTTCGAGAATCTTGATGGTGTACAGAAGGGAATGAATCTTGATGCAATGGATCGGGCTCTCTCTGATTTTGCAGATGGTGAACCCGACAGGGAATGAAGGCGTCAGGTTCAGTTGCTGTTTTGATCTTTTCCACCGCTAGTTTCAGTTCAGTGGATACATCTCATCCAGGATAAATGAAGCACATGTCATCCGCGATTTTTACCAGCTTCATGCCATGATCACGTGCAAAGTCAGCTGGTGCCTCAGTCCAGTCATAATTGTCCACAATGATGAGGAATCTCCTCTTCAGGTGAGGCAGCGCTGTGGAAAGCTCAAATTTCACGTGATCATATGTGTGCTCTGAATCATGGAAGAATATATCAATCAGGCCTATCTTGGAGAGGCTCTGCTCAAGGGTGTTCTCAGTATTTCCTATTATAAGATGCCACCTTTCCCTGAGTTTGTCCCCAACCAGGAATCCTACGGGTTGCTGTTCATCCTCCCCATATTTTTCTCCCAGATCAAAGCTCCACAGTTGCCCGGAAAAATCCCTGGACGCTTCAAGTATAACTGCGCTTGAACTCCCGGGTCCAACCCCAGTCTCAACAGTTACCTTGGACCTGAAATTTTCAACGGCTGCGTAGAGCCAGCACATCTCTGTGTAAGAAAGCTGCCAGTAGTTTTTCCCTCCAATCCTGGAATCAATATGGTCAAGCAGTGAACCTGCTGCAGCAAAAGACCTCTCTATGTTATCACTGTCAGCTTCCATGTATTCAAGCAGTTCTTCCTTGCCTTTGAAATCAGGTTTTATTTGCATGCAGCAATCATGCCACAATGGTCCATGAATTTATTTATTATTGTGTTGTCATAAGGTCATAATTCTCATGTTGTATTTTCCAGTGCTTGCGGGGATAGGTATGCTTCTGGGGATATCCCTTGCTGGCCCGCCGGGCCCCATAACAGCGATTCTGGTGCAGAGGTCCCTGAAATCAGTTTTCAGGGGCATGGCTGTTGGATTTGGTGCCATGACTGCAGATTTCATTCTCATGATCATAATTACTGTATTTGGCAGTGTCCTGGACCTTAAATCCTATGACAGGTACATCTACGTACTTGGGGCCGTATTCTTCCTTTACCTTGCATTCAGGATAGCAGCTGCTGACGATGCATCACAACAATCCAGTAAGGCAGGATCAGGTTATCTTGCCGGATTAACCATTGGACTGGTGAACCCCATGCAGATAGCCTGGTGGCTCACTGCAGGGCTCAGTATCCTGCAGAAGTTCGGGATCATAACCATCATATTCCTGTTTGTTGGAATCGTAATCTGGATATTCTTTCTGTCTGAACTTGTAAACAGGGCTTCTCTCAAATACGAGCATGAAGTCATCCTTGGCGTCAGAATATTCAGCATATCCGCTCTGGCACTCTTCGGAATTCTGTTTCTGTTCCTTGGAATCACAGCTATTGTGTAAGTGCTGCTATGATATTGATCAGTGGACAAGTATCTGGCCCCTGCTAAACTGTGTGGGAAAATTTTTTCTTCAATGCATAAAATTAGGGGTAGAAAATTAAAAATTTAAAAAAAGGTAGGAATGTTCAGATCAACTTTTCAGCGAATGTACCGTATGGGTCAACAGGAGTGTAGCCGTCTTTTCCCGTAACTATCTGCTGGGAAGGCGGATAGTCCAGATAATTCGGTACAAACTCGTTAAGCCTCTTGGTGAAGCTGGGCACTGCCCTGTTATCGTAGAAAACTCCTGTCGGGATGCGGTCTCCCCATTCCATTCCCTTTGTGTACGCTTTCTGGAATTTCTCTTCTGCTGTGTTCTCGTTCCCGGGAGTGATGATCGGATCCCAGTTCTTGTCTTCCTCTTCCAGCTTGTAAACTCTCTGCCTGTACCATTCCATTGTGTTGACATTGTTGTATGTGGGGCATGGTTGAAGAACATCAATCACGGCAGAGCCGTCGTGCATCACAGCCATCTTTATGAGATCCTTGAGCTGCTTCATGTCAAAGCTGAATCCCCTTGCCACAAAGGAGTAGCCGGATGAAAGAGCCAGGGTGATCGGGTTGACCTTGCCGAATACATTGGGTCTTGCCAGGCTCTTGGTCTGCTCGCCAAGCTGCATTGTTGGCGCTGCCTGGCCTTTGGTGAGACCGTAAACCTCGTTGTCATAGATTATAAGTGTTAACCCCGTGTTCCGTCTCCCTTCGGCAACAAAATGGCCTGCTCCAATTCCAAGCATATCCCCATCACCGCTGGGCACTATTACCTTCAGGTTGGGATTAGCCAGTTTAACTCCAGTGGCAAATGGTATTGATCTGCCATGAAGCGTGTGTACCCCGCCCATGTTAAGATAATGTGGGGTCTTTCCGGAGCATCCTATACCTGATATGGCAACAACATCATTTCCATTCAAGTTCAGTTCAGACAGTGCCTGGGAAATTGATGTGAGTATTCCGAAGTCCCCACAGCCAGGGCACCAGTCCACAGTTACGTCATTTTTAAAATTATGCGCCATTCTGTAACACCTCTATTTCATTTTTGCTTTTGCCGGAATAGATATCCTTAGCAGCTTTCAGTATCTCATCCTCAGTCATATGCCTGCCGTTGTACTTTAGAATTGATTTCTCAATGCTGATTCCGGTATTCAGTTTTATTACCATTGCAGCCTGTGCCAGCATGTTGCTCTCCACGTCAATTACAAGCTTGGCCTTTTCCAGAACCTTCTTCACAAATTCAGACGGAAACGGCATGAACATCTTCAGATAAAGCAGGTTAGCGCTGATTCCCTCCTGCTTCAGGTCCTCCATTACATCCAGAATGGGGCCCTTCTGGCTACCCCATGTGACGAATGTAATATCCGCTTTGTCCGGGCCATAGAGTACGGCCTGGTCATTTGCCGGGATTTCCCGAAGTGCGGTTTCCAGTTTCATGAATCTCTTCCTCATCTGGGAATCCCTCATTTCCGTGTCCTCAGTTACATGACCAAGTTCATCGTGTTCATCGCCAGTCATCCAGAATATGTCCTTCCCCAGAATTCCCATTTCTGATATTCCAGTTTCAGTCTTAAGGCTGTACCTGTGGAAATCTGGTGATGGGACAGTCTTGAGCGTCTGCGGCACCTGAACCCTCTTGAGGTCAATGTCAGGAACCATATCTGTTGAGTTTGCGAGGTTCTTGTCAATTAGGTGTATTACTGGCAACTGATATCTCTGTGCGTAATTGAGGGCCTTCATTGCATCATAAATGCACTCTTCAACATCTCCAGATGAAATGACGATTCTCGGAAATTCTCCATGACCTGTGTTCAGTGCAAACAGAAGGTCAGACTGGCCATTTCTTGTAGGAAGTCCGGTACTGGGCCCGCCTCTCTGGTAAAGCGTAACCACAAGGGGAACTTCGTCCATTCCAGCAAATCCTATGCCTTCAGCCATCAGTGAAAAGCCTGGGCCACTGGTGGCTGTGGAGGTTCTTGCACCTGTTAATGCTGCACCCTGCGCCATGGTAACAGCTGATATTTCATCCTCAGTCTGAACAACAACGACTCCACCTCTTTTCAGGCGATTTTTCTCTGCTTCTATGAATGAGTACTCCTCATGTTCCTCCAGAATGGTGCTCTCATCGCTTGCGGGAGTTATGGGGTAATAGGTCTGCAATCTCAGACCGCCCATCAGTTTGCCTATGGCGGAACCATCATTCCCTGTTATGAGGAATCTCTGCTTCTTCTGCAAAGTCTTGAGAGGCTTGCCTGCCAGGCCATTCTCGTTGGCGTATCTGTATGCAGCTTCCACGACTCTTACGTTTTCAGCCACTACTTTTTCCTTATTTGAGAAGACCTGCTTTATTGCCTCTACTGTGAATTTTTGGTCTAAGCCCGATATTGAAAGTGTCACAGCCGATCCCAGTGTGTTGAAATATCTTGCAGCCGGACCTTCAGCGTTGGCAGAAGCCACAACATCGTTGAATGGAATTGGCATGGGGATGCCTCCTCTGCTTTTCATGTAATCTACTGCACCCTTCACGGTGTTTGGGAACTTTGCCGCGTCCAGAGTCTCCTTGATTCGTCTGGCTGTGTCGCGCATGATCATCCTGGCCTGTGCCAGATCAGAGCTTTCGAAGCTCCGGTCATAAATTATCTTGGTACCGGGTCCAACATCCTCGAGATGCTCAAAAATGGTGTCGGCATCAAGAGCTACTATGATATCCACAGGATACTTCAGCGATCTTGGGCGATCTTCCTTCACCCTGAGATGGTTGTAACTGTGCCTTCCCTTTATGTTTGAGTGGTACTCCCTTACGCCAAAAACATTATAACCAGCTTCCGCAAAGGCCCTGTTGATCATGTTGGATGAAGTGTCTATACCTCCACCCTGGGGGCCTCCAATTGCTACATTTAAATCCATTGGACTTTCGCCTTTCGGATGGAGATTATAAACGAATTAAAATATTTTATCTGGCGAACCAGTCATATATTTGTTAGAATGCATAATACTGATTGTTTCATGAACGGCGCACTGAACGTGAATTCTCTTCTTTTTAATTTTTCAGGACATTTTTACACTTTTGGATTCAGGCTCTGAAAAAACTTCCTAACCGAACTTATGGGTTCACTGTGGTTCAAGAGTCTAAATTCAGCTTGTGAGAATCAGATGCCGGGCACGTGGGAGCTGTACGATTTGAAAAGTTCAAAAGTACTCTTTCGGACGACATTTTCCTGTTTGCTGAATTTATAAATTCTGCTCTGTGCAGTATTTCATGAACATTTCACCATGCCCTTGCTCTCACCTCCACCAGTATTCCCAATTAAGATAACAGACAGCAAAAACCTGCAAATTCATTTATTGTACTGTTTAATATAGGTTCGAAATGATTGCACTCTATATTCTGCAAAAGGCCAATAAAGGCGTATTTGATCAGATCACTTCAGATGATATTCTGGGAAGGCAGACACTTAACATGAAAGAAGCCGTCAACTACATTCAAAATTCTGCCGATCTTATTGTATATTACGAGGGATCGGACGATGGCAGGAAGAGACTTGAGCAACTCTTCGGAAAATTTCTACAGAGATTGGCAGCCAAAACAGAAGAAGACGTAATAAAGCAGATCAAGGAAGAAGACTCCAGGGCTGAGGATGGAATGGGTTTCCTCTTCGGATAAATTCTCATTGTTAGTGGAGCATTTTCAATGATAATTTTGACCGGAATGCCAGGTTCGGGAAAGGACGAATTCGTGAAGGTTGCAAGGGAACTGGGTTATTCAGATGTTCATATGGGCGAGACTGTAAAGGAGTATGCTAAGGAAGCAGGGATACCGATGATAGACAGCGAAATAGGGCAGTTTGCCAGTGCCGAGAGAAAGGCGCACGGAATGGATATCTGGGCTAAGAGGACAGCGGAGCGTATCAACGATCCAGAGAAGACAATTGTTGACGGGCTCAGAAATATAGAAGAGCTTGAATTTTTTAAAAGACATTATGATTCTGTGATAGTTGTTGCAATTTACGCTAATAGGCAGGAACGTCTGAACAGAATATTGAAAAGAAATAGAATTGATGATGTCCGGAGTGAAAATGAACTGGAGATGAGGGATGGCAGGGAGCTCACTTGGGGTATCGGACGCACAATTTCACTTGCTGATCACATGTTAGTCAATGATGGCACTCTGGAGCAATTTCACAATAAAGTCAGGATTTTTCTCTCTTCGCTGGTCAGCAGTCATTCTTCATAATGTAATCCCTGACTGCAGTGAAGAATTTCTGTCCAACTGCCGAATTCCCATAAGTTTCCTGATCCATTTTTCTGTAGTAATAAAAGAGTCTTTCAGGATGCGGCATCATTCCAATAACATTCCCCTGGCTATTGGAAATTGCTGCCACTGAAGATACGGAGCCATTTGGGTTCCACGGGTATCCATCTATGGTTCCATCAGCAGTCGAGTACCTGAATAGAACCTGTCCGTTTTCCTCCAGTTTCGCAAGATTTCTTTCTGGTTCCATTATCCTGATCTTACCTTCAGCATGGGCGACCGGTATAAGATGATGTGAGCCAATTTCAAGGGTGGAGGACAAAATGGGATTATGGGTTTCAACCCGCATATAGGTATACCTGCATTCGTACCTGTTGGAATCGTTTGGGGCAAGCACTATCTCCCTGGACTGTCCCTGAGACCATCCAGGAAGGAATCCCATCTCAGTCAGTACTTGGAAACCATTGCATATTCCTATTACTGGCTTACCGTTATCAACAAATCCCGAAATATCCCTTAGGGCCGCATCCTCTAGCCTTCGTGCAAATATTACTCCAGCCCTTATGTAGTCACCCGCAGAAAAACCACCGGGAAGGAAAATAGCAGAGAAATCCTCAAGGCTCACCGATTTTCTCTTGAGCTCATTAATATGAATATAATGTGGTTCCAAGCCTACTCTGCTGAATGACTGGAAGGCTTCATATTCATTGTTTGTCCCTTCCATTCTGATTATGGCTACCTTTCTTGCAGCCACGGAAGACGTTTACTGTCCTCCCCTTCTCTCCTTAGCCTTCATCCTGAGGCCGGTATAACCGCACTTTCTGCACTTTGTGGCATTGGGTGAATTCCTTGCGTCACATCTCATGCAGATCTTCTTGTTTAATCTTCTTTCAACAGCTTCTGGAAATGCCATATTTATCAAACCGTGTACTTAGCAATTGCTAATGCTGGCTTAAATTGTTATTGAGTATAATAAGGTACTCATACTATTCTCGGCACTATGATTTCCCATAGGAAGAGAAAGAGCACCAGAAATCCGACGAACGTCGTTATCTTCCTCACGTTTGCGTCATTCCGCAGAAACTTTAGTCTTTCCCTTTTACCGGCAATGTAAAGCGTATCCCTGAAGAACTGCCCGCCATCAAAGACAAAGAGCGGAAGCGCATTTGTTATGGCAAGCAGAAGATCCCACCAGAAAAGCCAGTAAAATACATTGACAATGCCCCAGAAGACAAGCGGGCTGAAAGGTGTAGTGAACAGGGATGCAAGGGAACTGGGCACAGGGTAAAGATAAGCGAATGGAAGGGATATGAATTCAAGTATTCCGTTCCATGGTACAGTAAATACCTGGCTTCCTGACAGAATACCCTGCATTCCTGAAAGGGTCAGCCCGCCAATCCCCAGATAGCCCAGGGTAATGCCCACAAAGCTCTTGTTAACGTATGCTTGAGAGTTGGCGGAAGGATCGTATCTGCTGTAATAATAGTAGAGAGAAGTCGTTGTGATTGCATAAGTTTTAACCGTATAGGTCCCGGCTGTGGTGTTATAGACATCTACACTCATATTCACTTTGCTTCCCGGGCTAACACCGTCAAGGTAACTGGCCAGGACAGAATCGTTGTATGCCACTTTTCCATCCACCGAAATAATTATGGAGCCCACGGGCACTGAGGCATTGTATGCGGGAAGGCCATCAATAACGGATGCAATAACAATTCCTGCTGGAACCGAAACTTTGGATATGGTACCACCCTTGCTAATTTCTGCAGTATAATTATGGCCAGGGATCAGCACGGAATCCATAGTCAAGTTCAGAAGTGCGTTTCCGGAATAATTGACAGTGCTGTTACCATAAGATATCAATTCAGTGCCTGTTGGAATAAAGGCAGCGGCAGCCGAGCCGCCAGTTGTTGATTCAACGTAGAGCCCCTGGTGTGCAGGAGTAACGGCCGGGAACAGCAGGAAGGCAACAATGATCAGGGAAATAATTGCTATGACTATGTTTATTCCGGGGCCTGCAGCTATTATTCTCCTCCTGATTACAGGATCTGCAGACATAATTTCTTTCTCGTCAGGTTCTACAAATGCCCCAAGTGGTATGATAAAAAACAGTGCACCAACTGAACTCAGCTTTATCCCCTGCCTTCTTGCAACCACACCGTGAAATATTTCATGGATTGCCACGGCAGCTATTATTGTAACGACGCCGTATGAAATGGGTATGGCCGGATTAATACCCGGCAACCCGATTAGCAGGCTGAGTGATGGCGCGTTAGACGGTTTAATGCTGAGAGAGAGAATTGACCCATAGATCAGGAGTATAACTGCGAAGATTGAACTAATAATGACTAGAATTACGGAAATTTTTCCAAATAATATACCGGGAAACCTCTTTGCGATCCTGTCTATTACATTCCTGTTTTTTGTGGACTTTACCATGAGGGCAGGGCCCAGGAGGCCGAAGTGTTTGGACCTGCTTATTCTGGGGGCAAGATACATTATTGCCATTACCCACAGAATAACCAGAAGAAACACTATGTAGAGCCAGTTGATCATTTAACAACCCAATTGAAACTGATCTATTTAGTCTTGTCAATTGTACCATAAATAATGTCGATGTGCTATTGCAAAATCGTTAACG
>JAKAQT010000025.1 GCA_021819605.1 Thermoplasmata archaeon | reverse complement strand
CGATCTGGGCTGAAGATAAGTATTGGCATGACCTCAAGCGACATATCCGGATCCGGCTATGTTATGCTAGTACAGTTCCTTGGGGCAAGATCCGGGGAAAGGCAAGATTTCTATCATCAGTTCAACGGCTTTGACCGTAACATGATGTTCAGGAATCCTGAAGGCGTAGAGGCGCAGGAGCACAACATTTCCGCCTACTACATATGGAACAATTCGTACCAGGTCAATGGCGAGGAACATCAGATGCAGAATTACACTTACACGTCAGGAGGGCTGACTCTGCTGGAATTCCGCTACAATTTCACGGACGGGCTGAAATCCCTCTTCCAGGACCCGTATTTCAGCGTGCCTGCATTCAACGTCTTTAACAGCAGGTTCCTGGACAATGGCATAAGGACTGCAGCAGACTTTATCATTGAACACGCTGAACTTTTCAGTGCCGGAATTGCCACAGGAATGGTCCTTGTCGGCATTCCATATGGCCTGCACAGGCGCAGGCAGCTATGATCTGTCCAGCATGGAGATTATGTTTTCCGTAAGCGTATCCAGGAAACTCTCCCTGAATTTTCTCAACGTCTCTGTGACCATTTCTGGATCATTAAGGCAATAGACAAAAGCTTCACTGTCACCCTCCCTGAGTATGCCTTCTTGCAGCATCTCCTCAATTATGGCAATTTTCTTTTCCTGCAGCGATTTCCTTCCTCTGGCCACAAATTTACTGTCTATGCCGCCCCTCTGCAGAGCAGTATAAATTAACTCTCTGCTGACCGGATTCCGGAGATAATAGATGATCTTGCGCTGCTTGAGTCCTGTGCCCTCAGATGTAAAATACCGCTTAACCTTGCCATCGATCCTGTAGTGGACACGCTCAGACCTCTCAAGCTGGTAGAGATGGTATTCAACCTGCCCGATTGCGGCTCCAGACTTCCTCTGAATCTCCCTGAAGTGTATTCCGGGATTGGTCTGGATGATCTGCAAGATGGCTTCCCTCAGAGGCGGGTCTCCCGGCAAGCTCTAACTACCCCTCACTGTTCCGAAGTAGAAAATCAGGAGAACAGCCACATCCGTAAGCAGGAACACGTCAGCAAAGGATACCGGGACCTGGAAGTATACGAGCCCGGAGATGGTATATAGAGTTGAATCAACCAGAAAAAGGGCAAAAACTGCCACAAGGTATGCAAATATCCTGATTCTGCTTCTTCTGTATGCCCTGACACCTACTATCAATATAAATAAGGCAAGCACTGTGGCAAGCCCGGAGAGATAGTAAGACAGATCAAGCATTGTCAAGGCTAACTGTCAGGACTTAATAAATATTCCAGCATTTTCCGGCTCATGAATATGAAATCGCAAAACCCAGCTCATTCAGCTCCTTTTTCATCCTGTCCCTGTAGGATCGGTCCCCAACAATCTTGGTTACCCTGAGAACCCTTTCTGACTTTCTGGCTGAAAAGCCAGATACTATGGTTCCGTTCTCCACAAGAAGGAAGAGGTTTGTTGAGCCCACCCTGCTCTTTATGTAATCCTGGAAATACAGCATGATTATGTCCTTTGGTATCAGGATCCTGGATGCTGCTGGGTGGGTACCCCTTTCCTTAATACCCGGGCTTACATAGATCATGGACCCTATCCCTGTTGTTATTCCCTTGATGATTTTTCCTGATTTCACAAGATTCTGCACCACTTTCCTGAATTCTGCCAGGTCAGGATCATCAGTTACCATCCGGTATCTGTTTTCGTCAAAGAAGCCGAAGTTCTTCAGCATCCCTTTCAGGATTGCCTCAACAGCCTCGGATTTCCTGTATTTTTCCGGCACGAAGATGTATCTCCTGTCATAGTCCCTGGCAATGATGCACCTGGAGTACAGATCCTTTATGGTGGACTTCACTCCCATTATGTCGCGGCGCAGATGCACCATAATATCGGCTTCCGTTGCTCCACCCAGCTCCATTATGGCGTGAAGCACTCTCTGCTGCTGTTCGTCAAGATCTGTGCCGCGTATTGATCTGTAGAGTGAAATGGTGTCAAGTGTGGCGTACGCCTGTATTCCATACGGCCAATGGAATGTGTAAAGCAGCCTTGACTGGAAATAATTGTGAAGAAGTGTATTCTTCATTCCAAGGTAGGCAGATTCCACCTCATTCCTGACACCAAGCACGAACTCCTTCAGGACCTCAAAGACTATGCTGCCCTCATTCCTCTGGGCATTAATGATGGCATAGTTGAAAAGATCATCCTCCGTCAGATCAACTATCTCAGCATCTCCAAGTATCAGTGACCTGCGCGATACCTTGAATCCCGCCTCCTGGAAGGGTTTGATCAGAACTTCCGGCGGATGCTCAACAAATATTATCTCTGTCCCCACTGCACCTGCGTAATGCTTCAGAGATGCCATAAGCCCTTCCGGATTTTCCACTGTTCCGTAAATGTTGCTGACCCAGAGCACATTGCTCCGCACAAGCATGGAAAGGCTGGCAGTTTCGGTGCCGTTTTCCACAATTATCCAGTTGTAGTCTATCTCCCTGAGATATTTCTTCCCAAGGTAGATTTCCAGAGGGTCGGTCACAGGAACAAGTGCGGACGAGCCCGAAGGAACATGGAACTTCTTCGCCCCGTAGTACATGTCATTCCTTATGAAGACCGCCCGAAGCCCTGCCTCCCTGATTGCATCATCAGGATCAAGCCAGAAATTCCTGCCAATCTCCTGCCTGGAAATTGGCCCAAATCTTTCCACCAGCAGCCTGATGGCCTCTGAACGGTTTCCTTCCTGCTCTGTACCGAATAGCGACACAAAGTTTCCATAGGCATCGCGGGTTATAGACAGGCGGAACTCCAGGTTGCGCAAAGCCTGCCTGACTATCTTCAGGGGGCTGCCGACCCTGCCTGCAAGGTCTTTCTCTGATACTGGTCCTGATTTTATGATGGAGAAAATCTTTGCCTCCTCATCATTTGCCTTCTCATACCTGAGAGTGTAAAGCGCTTGTGCCAGCCAGGATGCCATGTATCCGTTCCTCCCCTTCATGAAGCGTCCCCTGAGGATGTAACTGTCCGCGACAAGTTCCTCAAGATCTGAATGCGTAACATTCGCACCTCTGGAAATTATGCTGGAAATATCATACGCATAACCGTACTTTTCAAAATATTCCCGGGCATCGGCCACCGGCAGTGAAAAGTTCATAACCCTTGCCTGGAGATCGTTGATCTCGCCCTTGCCGGTCATCTCGTCTATATCGGATTTCAGGATGTACTGCTTTGCAAACACTGGCGTTATGTAATCATAAACAAGCGTACCATCATTAACCAGTCCATCAAAAACAGGCTGCAGAAGATCATTTGAAACTGGCAGCCTTATTGAGATTTCATCACCTGTGAGCGGCCCCAGGCTTCCAATTAAGAGAAGAACTGCCATTCTGAGGGCTGGCTGAAGATCAACATCCTCCAGATACAGGTCGTTAAGCCTGTACACAATGATTCCGTCCCGCATGTGCCTCCTGACCATGTATGAGGATTCGAGCCTTGACAGATCGTCCTTCAGGCGGCTGTCTTCGATCTCTGTTTCTTTCTTTATTTCGGCGAATGTGAGGTCCCTGCATGCATCCATGACCCTGGACAGCTCCTGATCAAGCTTGATTTCGGACTGGAAAATCCTTCTTATGGCAGGATAATGGTCCACATGCGTCCACACTGTGCCCCTTATGTAAGCCGAAACGATAATGTCATCATTTATGAGCTTTTCATTCAGGTCTGAAACCGCCACCTCGGCGTATGGATACGGGCTGTTCACCCGGTTCTTGAACGGGTCGATCCACAGGAAGTGAAGCGCTGCCTTCTCATAGGATGCTTCGTCATTTATCCTTGGAACCTTTGACCTGAAATATTCGTCCACTTCCTGCTGGCTCTGGAACAGGAAGTGCATGTCCTGGGAGCCGTAAACCTTGTCCAGTATCCTGCTCTGGAGTTCCTTGAGAAGCTTGGAGCGATCCTCCATGAGCACCATGTCCGAGACGCCTGCAAGTATCAGGCCGTAGGAGAACGGGCTGGTCTCCTGCCTGTAGTCAAGAATTGAGTACTGCTTTCCTCCTATTACATCCTTGACATATTTCTGGGCGCGCGGAACATCCATCATGTCGTTCATGATCTCATGGAATGTCTCCTTGATAACCGGAAAATTCCTCATTTCCTCCAGGGTTTTGAGCAGCTTGTCGCTTCTGAGCTGCTGCCTTGCGACCGAGATATCGTATCCCTTGTATTTCCTGAGCACCATAAGGGACCGCGCCGCACAGTGCCTGAACCTCTGCTTGAACACCTCAGTGTTTGAGAGGCTGCGCCTTACAAGTTCCGGGAAGTCCTGGTCCTTAAGCAGCAGAACTGCTTCCTTTATGGGTATTTTCTT
This sequence comes from Thermoplasmata archaeon, assembly GCA_021819605.1. Classification (GTDB taxonomy): domain Archaea; phylum Thermoplasmatota; class Thermoplasmata; order Thermoplasmatales; family Thermoplasmataceae; genus UBA509. The sequence goes on along the minus strand of JAKAQT010000025.1, from coordinate 9,887 downwards.
TTCGTAGGTGAGCATGAAGCCGTCATCTGTCACCGTTACCCTGGTGTTGACAGAATAGTGGTTGGAAATGACAAGTGCAAATGCCCTGGATAATGCGTCATTGACTCTCCTGCCAAGAGGTATGTGAAAGATCATGTTATAGAGGCCGGCATTGTCTTTGTAACCTTCTATGAGGAGGTGCGTGTCAGTGGGTATGCCGAACTTGCCCTGTGTCTTCAGGTAGGATATAAGGCTCTCTGCGCCATATTCGTCTACGTGATAATTCTCAACCAGCCATGTCCGGATATCCTCACCGCTGTTGATCTTTGCCATGGCGGTTTTCCTGAATTCCCCGATGAGGACACCAAGGTCGTAGCTCCTTGGCAGCATTTCGCCTGACCAGGATGGAACGGTTGGCCTCATTCCCGTGGCGTCCTTGACATACACCCTGTTGCGGCTGGACTTCATGTACATGTATGTCTTTGCGCCAAGAACAAAAATATCTCCCTGCTTAAGGCGCTCAACGAACTTGTCGCTGAGCTGTCCGAGATTTCTGCCCTTCTCGTTGATCACCTTGTAGTCAGCCTCGTCCGGGATGGTTCCGACATTCATGAAATAAATCATCCGGCTGCTCTTCTTCTTCCCGAAGGTGTTCTGCACATCGTCGTACCATATCTTGGAATAGATGACATTGTCCTCTACCCTTCCGGAGAGGTAGTTTATGACCTCCATGAAGTCCTCTCTGTCCAGTGTGTGGAAGGAATACGAATTTCTTATGAGGCTGAAAGCCTCATCCACAGTCCACACCTTTTCCAGTGTCATCCCAACCACTGCCTGTGCCAGCACATCCAGGGAGTTTGTTGGAACAACAACCCTGTCAATATCCCGATCGTATGCTGCCTTTGTCAGGACTGCACATTCCATAAGGTCATCCAGATCAAATACCAGGAAACGTCCCATTGAAAGATCATGAATGCCGTGGCCAGAACGTCCTATGCGCTGCAGTCCCTTGGAAACGGATTTTGGGCTGCCTATCTGGACAACAAGGTCAATGTAGCCGATATCAATGCCCAGTTCAAGGGAGGTGGAGGTTATGACGCACTTGAGCTCCCCGTTCTTCAGCTTGTTCTCAACCTCTATCCTGGTTTCCTTTCCCAGCGAGGAATGGTGTGCCTCTATGCTCTCTATTCCCCTTGCCTTCAGCCTCATTGCCACATGCTCTGTTCCGCTCCTGGTATTGGTGAACACAAGGGTTGTCTTGTGATCGTTAATGAGCTTCACCAGGGTATCATACATCCTCTCGTTGGCTACCTCATAGCTGGTCTTGGTCAGATCGTTCACAGGTGTTATGGTTTTCAGATCAAGGAACTTCTTTGTATCAACATCAATTATGGTAAAATCCCGCGGTTTATCGCCGTCATAGCCGCAGAGATAAGTGGCTATGAGGTCCAGGGGAGCTTGTGTTGCCGACAGGCCGATCCTGACGAAGTCCTTGTTTGCCGCTGCTAGCCTCTCCAGGTTCACAGACAGCAGCGCACCCCTTTTTGTGGCAGAAATTTCGTGAATCTCATCGATTATGAGGTACCCGAGGTCCTGAAGCTTTTCCCTGAACTTTGGGGCAGAAAGTGTCAGTGAGAATGATTCCGGTGTTGTTATGAGGATATGGGGCGGTTTCCTGAGCATCTTCTGCCTTTCATTCTGCGGCGTATCTCCTGACCTGACTGCCACCCTTATCTTTGGGAGCTTCAGCCCTTCAGATTCTGCAAGATCGTAAATCTCTCCCAGTGGTGTGTTGAGGTTCTTGTTTATATCATTGGCAAGGGCTTTCAGCGGGCTGATGTAAAGGCAGTATATCCTGTCCTCAAGCTTTCCTTTCCTTGCAAGTGAGAACAGTTCGTTGATGACTGAAAGGAAACCCGTGAGGGTCTTCCCGGTTCCAGTTGGGCTTGAGACAAGTACGTTCTTCCTGTCATGTATGAGAGGAATGGCTCTCTTCTGTGGATCAGTAAGGCCAGTATATTTCTGGTTGAACCATTTTGAAATCAATGGGTCCAGAAATGGGAGGTGATCCTCAACGTGAAACCTGTCAACTTCAGCCTGCTGCATGTTTTTTAACCTTGTACTGAGTTGTAATCAATATATAACATCTTCCATAATAGAATCCACTGGAAAACGCTTTAAGCCCTGTTGCAATCTGCTATGTTTCACAGAAGCATTTTATATATGCTGCCTGCCTGTAACGGTGTGGGAAGTCGAGTCATTCAGCAGTTTTCTTGCAAGATGCTCCAGCGTTGCATCCCTCTCCCTGGTTCCCCTGAGCACCTCTGAATAGAATTCTATTGTCCTGTCGTAGTCCGCAACGTTCACCGGCTTGGGAACGCCATCTTTTCCGCCTACCGCAAATGAGAATTTCACAGGGTCTCTGAATGAAGGCTTCTCGCCGTATATAATCTCTGCCAGGTAGGAAAGTGCCCTGATTGTGGATCTGCCCATGCCCTTCATGAATGCAATGTCCTGGAAGCTTGATGGCTGATACTCGTATATCTCCCGCATCTTTGCCCAGTTTATCCTGTAGTCCAGCCTGAGAACATCCTGCTGGTTCTGGAAATTATCAAGTGTCCTCTGGGGGCCTTCAATCAGCTTCATCCTGTATCTGAAGGGATCTTCCCGGGCCATTTCCAGCATTGATCTTCTGTTCCCCTCACTGGCCCCTGTGGTGAGGTCCACGACCCTGTCCATCTCCCGGGGGGCTGAAATTCCGTTTCTTCCATCGTTGAAGAAATCCAGGCCAGTTCTGCTTATCCAGTGGTATCGCCTTGCCATTCTCTGTTGCGGGTTCATTCCCTGCTGGACAATGCTCCACTTTCCGTGGGTGTCCAGAACCAGGAACTGCATGTAAAGATCAAAGCCATCTATGAGCAGATTCTGATCAACCCTTGCTATTCTCCTGGCATCCTCCATTATCCTGTGCATTTTTGATTCTGATAGTGCCCCTGTGGAAACTATTTCCGTGGATTCAGCAGCCATCTCACCAAGATGCCTGCCCTTCCCGCCAAGAATGAAGACAGGGGTATCCTTCAGGCGGGAATAGTGCTCCTTAATGGCACTGAGTGTGGCCGTAGTGGTTCCGCTTGAGTTCCAGTCAAAGCCTATGGCCAGGGAAAGGGAATGGAACCAGAAGGGATCGGAGACCTTTTCAAGATATTCCTCCACTCCAAACCGCTCTATGATCAGGTCTGAAATGAGTCCTCCAAGTTTCACCATTCTGCGGTAAAGATATTCGGGAGGGTGGCCATAATGGAGCGGAAGAATTGCTGAGCCTTTTCTTTCCAATGCACAGTCATGGTGTCAGTAATTTTAACGTTTGCTGGCAGGGTCTTTCTATGCTGCTCAAGAACACAGACAACAACAATCACAAAGACGCAATGCGCAAAGCACGAAAAATAGGGATAATTAATCTATCCCTGAAATTACTCTTTTTTCTGTTCTTCTTTCTTTTCGGCTTCCTTCTTGGCGGGAGCCTTCTCTTTCTTGGCTCTTGGTTTTGATTCCTTTGGCTTCTGTTCCTGAGCCTTCGGTTCTTTCTTTATTTCAGTGTAACCGCATCTCCCGCAGGTGAAACGGTCGGCATGCTCTGCCAGGAATACGCCAGGCCCGCATCTGGGGCAAAATCTTCTCTTCCTGACCAGCTTGGAATCCTCAAGGACATAGAGTTCGCGCTTCATCACTGGCCAGCACCCTCTTTGGACTTGAGCCCGTTCCTGATAAGTTCATAATCAGGCTCATAGAGCATAGCGCTCTCCTTATCCTTGTAGATCTTGGAGTACCCCTTAACCTCATTTTTCCCCGTTTCCTGGAGGTTCCTCTCAACTATTACAAGATCCTTTGGAGATCCTGTATTCTTGGCAATAATTTCCCTGATCTTGTCTCTGCTTGGTGTAGGCTCATCCTTGTAAACAAGCCTGTACCTGACCTCCTTTCTGTGCAGGAGAATATTGTCGTTCACGTTTTCTATCTTTAATTCTGGCATCTGATTTCCATCCTTTCAATTAGTGTTTTAACCTCATCTTTAATGGCTTCGTCCACCTTGATGCAGGCCATGCCCACATCAGGAACTCCGTAGGTTACCACTGTATTTATGTCTGAATAAAAAATTATTGGTATAACCGCAAGATCCTCCTCGCCATCCACCTCAATTCTTCCGCCGTTCCCGGAGAGCATTCTCTTTATGAGAAGAAACATGTCATGGGTAATCACCCCGGGCGGGTTCCGCACGTGCTCCGATCCAGCCCGGCTCTGGAATTCCCCGGGGAGGTTTCTCTTGGTCCTCAGATCCACGACCTCAAGGAAAGGATGCACTCCATTACTGTGCAGAACTTCTGTTGTCACGTCTCCCACGGATATTATGCGGGACTTCGCTGACATTGCACGAACCTCAGAAGGCGTGCAAAGTTTCCCTGTATAATGAGCTATGTTATCCCTGAGCTCGCTTTCCACGAGAAATTCATTGCCTGACCTTAATTGCATACGCACCAGGTTCTGTAATGCCTGCCCTCTCCGCTATTATGGAAAGTTTTGGCTCTGTCACTATGACGAACCCAAACCACTCTGTCGATGTCTTCTCCTCCCCGTGTATGGGGCAGTTCTTCTCAGTGGTGATAAGGTGACATTTCTTGCATGCCCTGTAAACCTGCTTCATCTTTCTTCCTCAGTTTTCAATTTTCCTGACAAGCCATTCCAGCTTGCCAAGTCCGCTCTGCTTCATGGTGAATCCAATCTTGCTGTCCTCGAGTGTTGAAGAATTAAGGTTCAGAGAAACTATTCTGACTCTTACCCTGTCTCCGGCCTTGATGTCTCTCTTGGTTTCCTTCCCGATAAATCTCTGGTTCGCCATATCGACATCTATTCTGTCGTCCATTATCTGGCTCTTATGCAGCAGCCCCTCAAATGGCCCGAACTTGATGAAAGCGCCGAAGTTCTGGACGGAAACAACAATGCCTTCAACAATCTCCTGCATTTCCGGATAATATGCAAGTGCCTTGAATTTTATTGATTGATACACACCGCCATCTCCGTGCACTATGGTCCCTTCTCCCAACCTTTCCACATTCATTATGGATACCACATAGCACTTTCCCAGCATCCTTGTATCGTCAGCCGGATCCTTAAGATCGATGAGCTTTCCTTCAAGGGAGCCCTTGGAAACATCCTTTACTGCCTCTCCGTAATCGAATCCAAGTTTCTCCGGTGGTATTCTGGCTATGTATTCATCTTCAATTATAATGTACATCCTTCACCTTCCCTGCTGAATGCCATTACCAGCAACTGCATCCATTCAAACGTACCCGGATGTGAGTCCAGGATTGTTGCGTTGCATATTGGACAGCCTGACAGCAGGCATACGCTGCTATATAATGACGGGAATTATTAATGTTGTGATACTGAAAACCATAACAGCAATATATCTAAACCAGCAAACTAATAACAAGCTATTCATTACTTTTACACCATGGAAGAAAGCAGATTGCCTGAAACTCACGAGATCCTGAAGAATACGGTAAGGGAATTCGTTTCCAGAAAAGTGGCTCCTGTGGCAGCAGCAATGGACGAGAATGACGAGTTTCCCGTGGATTTATTCAGAGAAATGGGAAAGATGGGCCTGCTTGGGATAACTATCCCCGAGGAATTCGGAGGTTCAGGGATGGATTATCTGGCACAGGCTATAGTTACAGAGGAGATAGCCTATGAATCAGCATCCCTTGCGCTCTCATATGCGGCACACAGCAATCTCTGCCTTGACAACCTTTACAGAAACGGCAGCAGGGAAATCAGGGAAAAATTCGTTCCGAAACTATGCTCCGGTGAATGGATCGGTTCCCTTGCAATGACTGAGCCAGGATCTGGTTCGGATGCACTTGCAATGAAGTCGCATGCGGTGAAGGAAAACGGCAGGTATTATCTCGACGGGTCCAAGACCCTCATCACCAATGCACCCTATTCTGATCTGTTTCTTACGTACGCCAGGACCGATGACGGGCATTCTGCGTTCGCTGTTCTGGCAACAGACCCTGGATTCTCCCGGGGCAACAAGTTCTCGAAGATGGGAATGCGCGGTTCTCCAACCGGAACAATCTTCTTTGACAGGATAGAGCTTGATCATTCCCGCATACTTGGAAAAATCGGAGACGGGAAGCATATAATGCTCAGTGGCCTTAACTCAGAGCGGATCATACTGGCATTTCTGTTTATTGGGGTGGCAAGAAAGGCACTGGATACTGCGCTGAAGTATTCCATGGAAAGGAAGCAATCCGGCAGGCATCTCTATGAATTCCAGCTAATAGAGGAAAAATTAGCGTACATGTATGTGCGATACAGGACAAGCCGGCTAATTTCCCAGGACGCTCTGGCAAAAGTGGAGGCCGATCCGCTGGATTCACTTTCAGCAGCATCAGCAGTGCTGCATGCATCGGAAAGCGCCGAATACATTGCACGTGAAGCCATCCAGATACACGGCGGATATGGGTATGTGAAGGACTTCGGTGTGGAGCGCCTTCTCCGTGATGCAATCCTGGGGCAGATAGGCGGTGGAACTACAGAAATAAGGAAACACCTGATTTCAACTGCGCTTGTTAAAAGCTATAAGAGGGATGGGGTAATACCGGAATGAAATATGAAGTGTATTGTCTGCGATAAGAATGAGGCAGTGGATCACGGGCAGTGCCTTGAATGCCTTAGCAAAGGTTTGCAGATTTCTGTAACTGGTTCAATAGACATAACAATATGCCCTAAGTGCGGCTCATACAAAATAGGAAACAGGTGGCACAGGTCAGCAATGAAGGCAAACCTTGCCTCAAAAATTGAGAAGCACGTTTCCAGTGGTGAAACCGGAACAGATCTGAGAGTTGTTGCCGATTCCATTGAGATTAAGAGGACTGAAGGCCGGATCGACTTCCTTGTTACAGCCGACTACAGGAATATCGTGTCACAGCCGCGCAACCTGAGTATACCTGGTAAGATTCTTTTGAACAGCTGCCCAACCTGCAACAAGATCACAGGATCATATTATGAGGCCATAATCCAGATGAGGACTCTGGACGCTGAATATTCCACAATCATTGACAGCGCAATGGACCTCATCGACCCATTCCTGGTCAACATGGAGAGCAGCTCAAATGATTCTTTTGTTTCAAAGATTGTCAGGCTCAAGGAAGGCCTCGATCTGTACATAGGCAAGAAGAATGATGCGCTTAAGATTTCAAAATTCCTGCATGAAAACTTCTTCTCGGAGATAAAGACTACAAAAAAACTTGCTGGCAGAAAGGAAGGAGAGGATTTCTATCGCTACACCTACCTTGTCAGGCTGATGAATCTTAAGGCAGGCACCTTGATGTACCATAATGGTGTAACGTACATTCTTGAGACAGCCACGGCAAATACCCTGAAATTAATCGACGCTTCATCGGAGAGAAGAGTGGACGTACAGCAGAATGACTTCTATTCTGGATCATACACATACTCTAACGAAGTTGTTCCTCTCAGGAAATATATTGTCCTTGCATCTGGAAACGACGAGACACAGATAATGGACAGCGTAACATTCACCACACATTTTGTTAAGGGCAATTTCAGCGGAGAGATCAGTGCATTCGATTATAATGGCAAATTTATAGTAAAAAGGAATTAGCGCCATCATTATTATTTCATCCTGTCATCTCCATCGGCGTGAATTTATGAACATAAGATCTGAATGGGACCCGTTAAAGGAGGTCATGATGCACAGGCCAGGCACAGAGATAGATTATGCCATGCTGGCGCCAAAGGCGTTTCTCTTCGAAAGGCCATTCAAGTCACGGGTTGCAGTTCAGGAGCACGAGAATCTTGAGCTGGTGCTGAAAGAGAACGGAGTAAGGGTGAGATTGCTCAGGAACACTGTTGTGGACGCTGCAGACCAGAGCCCTGATTTTCGGCAGGAACTGGAGCAGAAAGTTCTCGACACAGTAAGATTCTTTGGGAACCTGAACAGATCCGGACAGGCAAGGGCAGAACTTGAAAGAAATATAAAATACCTAGATTCATCAACGCTTTTCAGTATTATAACACTTGAGCCATCCATTGACCTGAAGGAAGACAGCGAACCTGGCAGTGAGTATCCTACGGTTTATTCCAATGTGCCTCTTGCAAACCTGTATTTCATGAGGGATCAGCAGGCCGTTGTTCCAGGCGGAGTAATCTTCGGGAAAATGAAGAGGCTGCAGAGAATGAAGGAGCCAGAGATCACACAGTTCGTTATTTCCCGGGCCCTGAGGGAGAAGAACTCCGTAACTGTCTCAGAGAACGGCGTCTTTGAAGGTGGGGACTTCATGCCCGCAGGGAAGTTCGCCCTTATTGGAACAGGATCAAGAACCAATCTAGATGGCGCAATGCAGGCAATAAGATCGGGTCTTCTAGACTTCGATGAGATTGCAGTGGTGAATAACCCGCTCTATGATTTCATGGCCGGAAGCCCAAAAGACCCCATGGTTAACATGCACCTAGACACTTACTTCAATCTCGCCGGGGATGGCGTTGCGGTTGGAGCTGGCGAATTGATGAGAAAGGCAGAACTGACCATATATTCAGGGAAGGGATCGGACAGGGGAACTGTGATGGGAAAGGATACCCTGTACAGTTACCTGAAAAAGAAAGGCTTCAGTCTGGTGGAACTGAGTCTGGCAGAGCAGCTGGGCTATTCCTCCAACTTTCTTACACTCAGGGACAGGAAAATTGTTGCAGTTAACGTGGCGGCCGTGCTTGACAGGCTTCTTGGGCAACATGTATTCCCGGATTATGTGGAGCGGGAAGTAAAGAAGGATCTGGAGAATAAGGGCAGAAAGGACCTTTTTCCAAACACCAAGGCTGTCAGGGATCACGGCATCGACCATGTGGAGGTTAAACTGAGCGAACTGACAGGTGGATACGGCGGAGCCCACTGCATGACCGCAGCGCTTTCACGCTGATCCCACCAATTACATCGAAACCTTTAATTCAAAATCAGCATTACGCTGACATCACGATAGATCACAGAAAATTCAGAGGGATTTAATGGCAAAGGATAGAAGTTCGAAGAAAGGAAAGGACAAATTCAAGGAGAAAAACTGGTATACTGTAGTATCACCTGATTATTTCGGCGGAAAAGAGCTTACACTGAGTCTTGGCAACTCGCCTGAGAGCATGGTTGGCAGGAAGGTGGAAGTGCCGGTTTCAGATTTTACAGGGAATTTCAAAAGAGCCAACGCAAAGATGATATTCAGGATCCTTTCCTGCCAGGGAACAAAATGTTCCACCGAATTCCTGGGGCACTCCCTCAGTGATGACTATATTAGAAGAATGGTCAGGCGCAGAAAAGAGAGAATAGATATTATTCATGAGGTCAATGCATCCGATAAGTCAAAGATGGTTCTCAAGGTGGTCATTGTCACAGACGGAAAACTCAATGCCTCCAAGAGAGTGGAAATCAGAAATTCTGTCCTGTCTTTCCTGGACGAGAAATCCAGTGGTATGACATATGGAGACCTTGCCAAATATGTTGTTGGCGACGACATATACAATGACATAATAAATGCGGCAAAGGACATATACCCAATCAGGAAGATTGAGCTCAGAAAGTCGGTGCTTGTTACCCACGAGAACACTGGAAATGCAGTTAACACCGAAGAGCCTGGAATAGAACAGGCATCCTGATTTTTTGTGCCGGGGTGGCTTAGCTGGAGGAGCGCCGGACTCATAAGAATGGAATTTTCTGAGAAATCCGGAGGTCTCGGGTTCGAACCCCGATCCCGGCATACCCACAAAAGATCAATGTTACGAAGAGTTCTTATTTTAATATTTCCTGAATAACATTATCACGTTTTGATAATATATCCGAGTTC
>JAKAQT010000024.1 GCA_021819605.1 Thermoplasmata archaeon | reverse complement strand
TTTCATAAGTTCAAGCGGTTTCCCGGACTTGAGTGATTTCTCCATGTCTTCTGCGGCCTTGAAAATCTCTGAAAGTTCATCGTCACCGATGTCGTTGATGGACACAACGCTTTTATTTCTTAACATCGGGATGTTGCATTGTGCCGCCAATTAATAATCTTTGCAGGTTCCTGAAGCATAAAATTCAGGCGGTTACGCCACCACATTAAATGCTTTCCGGTAGAATGGATAGCGAGGTCCGGTGTATCTTCTGTAAGACCACCCTTACTCCGGTACTGTGAAGTGAATATTTCTGAATTGCTGCCTCGGCATTAATGCTCAGAATTTCAAAGTCTGTGCACTTGAATATGATTGATAACTATCATGAGGAAAGGGCCCTAAGGAACCCGTCACATTATTGCAGTAGGAATTAAGGCTGAAAATCAGGCTACATTTATTTTTTTATGAATTTCAGTTTTCAATTTACCTGGATTGTCTGTCCATCTGCTTTACTCTATGGCATACATGACGCGTACGTGAGATATTCAAGTCAGGTCACACATATCACAATCGTCCTCCACAATAAGACAAAAGTATCCCACTGTCAGTACATTTTTAAGGCTTCTGCCCCTCATGCGGAATGATGTCCGGAAAAACTTCAGAGATTTCAGGTTTCTATAAACTGACACCAGAAGAAAGGGTGCAGGTTGTTGCAAGATTTGCCAGCCTCAGTGAATCTGACATTGAAGAAATATCAAAGACTGGTTCATTACCTCTGGACCTTGCTGACAAACTTATTGAAAATGTCATTTCAACGGTTGAACTGCCAGTAGGAATTGCTGTCAACTTCACCATCAATGGCAAGGATTATCTCATACCAATGGCCATAGAAGAAGCCTCCGTTGTGGCGGCGTGCAGCAACGCTGCCAAAATAGCGCGTGCATCTGGAGGCTTCCAATCAACATCATCTGATCCAGTCATGATAGGGCAGGTACAGCTCATGGGCTGCGGAGATTTTGAAAAGGTAAGGACAGCCGTTGAAAACCATAAGGGTGAAATTCTTGACCTGGCCAACGGCAGAAGCAGGACTCTTTCATCCATGAAAGCAGGAGCAAGGGACATTGAGATCCGGAGGATCAATGACCCCCAAGGAAGCACTGTTCTTCACCTGAAGGTAGATGTGCGCGATGCAATGGGAGCGAATGTGGTTAACAGTATGTGCGAAGCTGTTGCACCACTCCTGGAAAGGATTACAGGATGCAAGGTGAACCTCAGGATCCTGAGCAACCTCACGCCAGACAGGATAGCGCGTTCAAAAGCAAAGTTCAGGAAAGATCTCATAGGGGGAGAAGAGGTTGTGAAGAGAATCATAAGGTCCTATGAAATGGCGGATGTCGATCCATATCGCGCTGCCACCCATAACAAAGGCATCATGAATGGTGTTGATGCTGTGATTCTTGCCACCATGAATGACTGGCGTTCTGCGGAGGCAAATGCTCATACGTATCACAATCTGAGCGGGCATCTTTCACTTACAAGATACAGCCAGGATGAGAATGGTGACCTGATCGGTGAAATTGAAATCCCTGTGGCCGTTGGCACTGTTGGCGGTTCTACAAACACAGTCAAAAAAGCCGCAATATTCAGAAAGATACTGAATGTGGGCTCATCATCGGAATTTAACCAGGTTCTGGCAGCCGTAGGCCTTGCACAGAATTTTGCTGCTCTGCGGGCTCTGTCAGCAGAGGGTATTCAGAAGGGACATATGGGATTGCATGCCAGGAGCCTTGCTGTATCCGTTGGAGCAAAGGGGGATGAGATTGACAGAATAAGTGAGACCATGGTAGCTGAGGGAAATATAAGCATGGCAAGAGCCCGTGATTTACTGGAATCGATAAGAAAATCAGGTGCATGAATCTGCCTGCCTAATTTTCTCTGATTGCGCTTTGACCTTGAAATTTTGCGTGCGCATAATTTTGGCATATCCATTCATTCATTTCCTGGAGAGGCAAAACTCACCGAATTTATATATATGCAGATAAAATCATGCAGACAGGTAAAGTAATGGACCAGAGTGTTGAGGATATAATCGCAGATGGCGACAAATTCTTCCAGAAAGACAAGCTGATAGATGCCATAAGAGAATACCAGAAAGCTTTCGATCTTGTTGGGAAGGAGGAAAACGATGATACTGCCGATCTTGCATATAAACTATCACAGGCATACAACTCCCTTGAAAGCAAGAATGACCTGAATTCACGGAAATTCGCCGAAATTTCACTATCAATTCACAGAAAAAACGGAGAGAAGGAACTGGAGGTTATGGATCTGATCAATCTGGGTTACATCGAGCTTGATGCGTCAAAGAAGGAGGAAGGTGAGGCTTTCTTCAACGAAGCCCTGAAGCTCTCAGATTCGCTCAAGGATCCGTTTCTGTTCTGCACCGCTCTGAATGCCATTGCGGAAATGAAGGCAGCCTCCGCAAAGACCAGGAATGAGGCTTCGAAGATGTATGAACAGGTTCTTAAGATCTCTGAAGAGACTGAAGACTGGGAGAATTTCTTTGAGGCAAAGCGTGGGCAGATAGGAATAATTCGTGCTGAAGGCGAAGAAGAAAAGGCGCTTCAGTCAGCCATGGAAACGCTTGACAAAATAGACAAAATCGCTTCCGGAATCAAGAACAAAAAAGAGAAGAAGGAATTTCGCAAATCGCTTTCTTTCATATACGACGTGGCTTCGGACATAGCTATGGAGCTGGAAAATGTTGAGGAAGCCATAAAGATCGCCCAGCGGTCAAACCAGGACTGAACATGAATTAATTCCATTATCATAACAGCATTACGACTTTTTTTCCAGGTTGCGGTCTGACCATCTTGTACCAATTTCATTCAGGTATTCCCTGATGTCAATACCCTCATCCGACATTACGGAAAGAAGGGCAGTTTCAAAACTGATATACTTCATTGGTTGCAGAACCTCTCTTGCCCTGGTTATGGCCTCCTTCTTGGTGAGTTTCCCTGATGCGGATATTGCCTCCAGAAGTCTGTCCACGAGAGGCCTGTCCCCAGATTCCTGGAAAAGCTGGTCACGCGTAACTGAGAAATCCAGTGGAACTATTATTCCGGAGGTGCTGAAATTTGGAACGAAGGCATTGTCTTTCTTCACCAGGATGCCCTCCTTCACCGCTGCTTCCATGAATTCCTTGACCGTTTCAGGATCAATCAGGTTTTTCTTGAAGGATAGCGCAGTGATAAAGTCCTGCTGTGTATAGGCTGCCGCACCCTTTTTAGAATTGGATACAATGGCCACAAGCTTCCTGGCAAAATCCTTGTTCATTTTCTCCTGCTAATCGGTACAGTCCTTAAATACATTATCCGTCAATGCTGCAAGCCGCCTAGGTCATCATGCGCGTTCATGCATCACCGTACTGGATGTTATAAAGGCTGGAGAAGAGGCCCTCCTTCTTCATCAGATCATTGAATGTTCCCTCCTCTGCTATGCTCCCGTCCTTGAGTACAACAACCCTGTCCACGAGAACAATCATTGAGAACCTGTGAGTTATGAGAATGAGTGTTTTGTCCTTCACGAATTCCCTGAGGGCCTCTATTATCAGTCTCTCAGAATAAGGGTCGATCTGTGAGGTCGGTTCATCCAGTATGAGTATTTCCGGATCACGAGCAAATGCCCGGAGTATGGAGACAGCCTGGCGCTGGCCCTCTGAAAGGTTTCTTCCCATTTCCCCAACATTGGTGTCTATTCCCTGGGGCAATGACGAAAAGATATCGGTCAGTCCAAACCTGTTGATAAGTTCAAGGACATGTTCCCTTGTTATGCCGGGGTCCACGAATATTATATTTTCCATGACCGAGCCCCTGAACAGGAAAGGATCCTGCAGAACCGGTGTCATGAGCTTCCTGTAGCTCCTTGTGGAGATTGTGCTCAGATCCCTGCCATCTATGAGTATCCCGCCATCCTCAGGCCTGTAAAATTTCAGCAGAAGATTAGATAGGGTGGTCTTGCCGGCCCCGGTGTGTCCAACTACTGCAACCTTCTCGCCCTTCCTTATGGTAAGGTGAATATTCTCAAGGGCATTTCCTTCACCATATGAGAAAGACATCCCTTTGATCACAATTGAATCCTTAAACTCAACCTGACTTTCGCTTCCCTCCGGTTCCTTATCCTTTGGCTGATCAATTATTCCGTATATTCTGCTTATTCCCACAAGTGATGACTGATAGGAGTTATACAGCTGGGAAAGCTGAATTACTGGGTCAAAGAACTCCTGGACATAAACAACGAATGCCACCAGAATTCCCACTGAAGTGACGCCGTGTATGAGCTGCAATGCCCCGGCAAGAAGAACAATGGCAATGCCGGCAGCCTCTATGATCCTTATGGAAGCCCCGTAAGCGGAGGATAGCTGGGATGCTTTCATATTAGCCCTGAAATTCCGGTCATTCAGGACCCTGAAGTTATCCTCAGTTCTTTTCTCCACATTGAACGCCTTTATGGTACGAATGGCAGAAATGTTCTCTGCAAGGTTCCCTGTTATGGCCGCAATTGTCTTCCTGGTTCTGAGATAATTCTGCCTCACCCTGGGCTGAATAGATATGGTGAAGACCATCAGGACCGGAATTATGATGAGGGCATAGAGTGTCAGGTTGAAGTCCTTGTAGAACATAATTGATATGGAGACAATCACGGTGGATATCCCCGCAATGACAGAGGGAAGCTGGAAAGTCAGGAACTCGCTCAGGGTCTCTGCGTCATTCGTTATCCTGCTGATAAGGTACCCGGTCTTCACCTTGCTGTAGAATGCTTCCGGCACGTACTGCAGACTCTGGAAGGCCCTGTCCCTCAGGCTCTTTATCTCCTTCTGTGCCAGCACCGTTGAGCTAATAGTCCGAATCCGGTTTGAGAAAAACTGAACCAGGTATAGAAGGAAGAATAAGGATGCGAACAGTTCAAGGTAAAACACATTTCTGGCAATAATGGCATTGACTGCAAAGCCAAGCATCAGAGGATACAGTGTTCCCGCAACTGCAGTAATTATGACAGTTGTGACCAGAGCAGCACTGTCCCGCCTCATCTGGAATATCTCCCGCACCATTCTCCGGAAAGATCCAGACCCCCTGGCGGTCTTTATGATCTGGTCCTCCAGATCTTCATACGTCTGAGGCATTTCCCACCCCTGTATAACTGATTCCTGCACCACTGGTTATGCCTTCAAGATCCCTGCTGATGTCCATCACTGGTATGATTCTCCCCTCATCGAGTTTCCACACTCTGTCGGCAAATTTCAGAGCTGAAATACGGTGCGTAACAAGGAGCACGGTAATGTCTCGCAGATCCTTTCTGATATTCCTGAAGATCTTGAGCTCTGTTTCCGGGTCCACACTGGATGTGGCATCATCAAGAATGAGCACTGAAGGATGCGAAACAATGGCTCTTGCCAAAGCGACTCTCTGCTTCTGGCCGCCGGACAGTGTGATTCCTCTCTCTCCCACCTGAGTATTGTAAGCATCGGGAAGTGATTCAATGAAATCGGATATCTCAGCAGTACGTGCTGCATTCCTTACACTGTCGTCTCCCACTTCTTCGTTCCCGAAGGCTATATTCTCACGGATGGTCCCAGAAAGCAGATTTATCTCCTGAGGAACAAGGGACACGGCTGATCGCAGATTCGTCAGTGGAATTCTGGAAATTTCGGTCGACCCAATGTACAGGTTCCCCTCATCCGGGTCATAGAATCTTGGAATCAGGCTTGTGAGTGTGGTTTTTCCCGATCCCGTCTTGCCGGTGATGGCGGCAAACTCACCCTTTGGTACCACCATGCTTACGCTGTCCAGTATCTTTCTTCCATCCCTGGAGAATGTTACATCCTGAATTTTCAAGTCTCCATCAGGACGCACTCTGTCACGGGTATCCACATCCTCTTCATCCGTTGAATCCGACAGCAGTGAAACTCTCTCTATTCCGGCCCTGGCGTTCTCAGAGAATACTATGAGCCTTCCGAATGAACTCACTGGCGAACTGATCACGCTGAAAATATTCACTGCGGCGACAAGCGGCCCTACGTCGGAAGCAGATATAACGTCGATGTACCCTCCGTATATTAGAATGGCCGTAGCTGCAGCGCTCACTATGAGTGGCATCAGGTTGTTGTAAAACCCCCGCAGCCTGGCAACCCCGATATACTCGTCATAGTAACTTTCCGTGGTGTCAGAGAACCTTCCTATTTCAAGATCCTCGGCAGAGAATCCTCTTACCACACGGTTCCCAACAATATTTTCCTGCAGCCTTTCATTCATCTGGCCGTAGTATGTCCTGATGCGCCTCCATCTGGATCTCTGCTTTCTCTGGAAGGCCATTCCAGCATAGATGAGCAGGGGAACTGAAAACAGGAATATGAGAGCGAAGTAAGGATTGATGGTGAGAAGAAAATACAGGGCAAACACAATGAGAAATATTGTAGGAAGCATCTGGGAAAACAGCATGTTGAGGAAATTTCTTATTGCATGTATGTCCATGGTTGTTCTTGAAAGAAGATCCCCGGAAGTCTGTGTCTCGAAAAATCTGAACCTCTTCCTCATAAGGTGATGGAATACTGAATCTCTCATGCTCAATTCAAATCTCTGGCTTATGTACTGTGAACCGTAGCTCACAATAAACTGGAGGCCACCGGTAATTGAAGAGACAATAATTATCAGCATGGAAACATGCAGGACGCCGGAATAGCTCATGGATTCAATGGCAGTAACTGCATCTCCGATGTACACAGGAATCAGAAGCCGGGTAATTGAGGCCAATATGCCGGCAGCAATGACCGAGATCATAACCGTCCTCTTGCCGGCCAGGTACTTTGCAGCAAAGATCATGGGGTAAAAAACGCCAAGAAACCCTCTCAATCTGATAAGTATGCCCCTGAACTTACTCATTAAATATACGACCTTCTAAATATATGTCACTAATTTCATCAAAGGAATTAATGTTTTCCAGTGATTCGCATAACTCTCCCATCGGAGATCATGAAGACGTTAGGGTGATGTAAAGATTCTCAAGATTGGTCTGTGGCTTCACCCATCTAATTTTGAGCCCCTGTGCTGAGAGATAGTTGATCACATCGGAATTTGAAGTGCCTGACCTTAGCCTGAACATTGCGCTTTTCCCATCCACGAAGGTCTGGTCCGCCATATGGTCAGGCAGTGAAACCCTTCCCGCAGGATCCTCAAATTCTATTTCTATTATATTTTCCGAGGGTGAATTGATGGTATCATGGACAATCTCGCCCCTGTTGATGATAATCACCCTGTCGCATATCTCCTGTGCCTCGTAGATGAGGTGAGTGCTAAGTATGATTATCCTTTCCTTGCTCTGATTCAGGGATTTTATAAGGTCTCTCATCTCCTTCATTCCCTTGGGGTCAAGGCCGAATGTGGGTTCGTCGAGAATTATTATGTGGGGATCACTGATGAGGGCGCAGGCAAGGCTTAATCTCTGTTTCATACCTCGAGAAAAGTTGCCAGTCTTTCTTCCAAGGTATTCTCCAATGCCTGTCATCTGGGAAACACGCTGTATTTCTGAATTGAGATTCTTCTCGGTTACACCCTTAACCCTGCCCACAAATTTCAGCGTCTCAAGGGCAGTCAGGTAGGGATAAAACTCCGGTTGCTCTACAAGGGCACCAACATCCATGAGGGCCTTTTCAGGTTCATCAGAAACATTTATGCCATTTAGCAGAGCAACACCTTCAGTGGGTTTCACTATGTTTGTGAGAATCTTCAGCAGGGTGGTTTTCCCAGCTCCATTAGGCCCCAGTATTCCAATGCATCCCGGCTCCTGGAGGTTGAGGCTTACTTCATTGAGAGCCCTGGTGTCCCGATAATTCTTTGTAACGTTTTCGACCAGGACCGATGGCATTATTTTACCTCCTTTCTGTCAAATATGATAAGGGCTGCTGCGAATGATACTATGGCATAGGCAACCATGACTCCGATGGAAGTGTACAGGGTGCCCACCGTGGCCGGAGCGAATGTGGATGATGAGGTGGAAAAGGGATTTGTTGAAATGTTGAGGTAAACTTTTTCCATGGCATCTGCTGCCACATTGAGGAGATAGTATGGTGTGGTCTTGTAGAGAAATTCCACTATTATCTCATAAGCATTGAAAACCAGGAAATAAATTAGAAAAACGGTGATGTATGCATATGTATTCTTATTGAAAATGCTGCTGATGAGAAACGTGAAAGCTGTTATGGAAAATACGAATATGAGAAGAAGCCCCAGGGACTGGTAAAATGGAAGAAGAAGGGGGCCGGGGAACAGGTACTCGAAAACGGCGGCCTGGAATGCAACGTAGATCAAAACTGTTATGAAAGTAACAGCCACGGCAGCTAGGTACTTGGAAACCAGCAAAGTGACCCTTCCAATGGGAAGCGGGAAGATATGAAATGCAGTCTTGTTTTCTATCTCGCTCGAAATTGCTGTTGATCCGAAAAACACAGAAGCAAACACGGGAAGGTCAAGCAGCACGAATGCCCAGAGATATCCAAATATTTCCTCCTTTCCAGAATTCCCGAGTGTTGACAGGAGGCTTTTAGGTATGATAAGGTCAAGCTTGTTGATGTACTTCAATGAAAAATATGTGAGCAGCACCGAAACAAGGATGGCAATTATGAGCATCAGGTAAAAACTCTTTGATCTGTAGTAATTCCTGAAATAATATGCAGTGGCTACCCTGAGTGTTCTGGCAGTCCCGGTCATGAATTCACAGGTCCCTTCCATTAAGATTCAGAGGTGCGGTGCCAAGGAGTCTTGTAAGATTTCCATTAAAATAATTCACCCCAACGGACAGGGTAACATTTAGCTCAGTACCGCTCAGGGATACCGAAGTCACATTGGTGATGAAGCGGACGGCGTTAAAAGCGTTCTGTGCAATGGTGTGGTTGCTGAACACAATCTGGAAGCTTGAATAATTGTAAAAAATGTTTCCTGTAAATGACCGGAAATAAGCATTGGAATAGTTCAGGTATACAGAGACATTTGATCCAGGTTTGAAATATGCGGATTCCTTTGCACTGAAACTCTTTCCGCCACTCATTGCTGATATCGAGTACTCAACACTTCTCAGGGTGCCAATGGACACCGTGGTGCCTGAAAGTTCAGCTATGTAAATTGTGTAATTGTGTATGAAACTGCTGAGATTTATGGCGTTCAATGCGTGAATACTGGAAAGGTTGCCCAGCGTACTGTTAAGGGATATTGAAATATTTGAAAGATAATATATCCTGTATCCGTCATAGGATTTCAGGTAGGTTGGCGTAACTGAAATTGATGTATTCCCGGAAGTTTTTGTTCCGGTACCGGATAAAACGCTTGAGACCTGGTTTACTCCAATGTTTATGACTATTCCCGTGTTATTTCCAGAATTGAACACATAGAATGGCGTTCCATTATAATCAGCCCTTATGACTGCCGAGGAATTTTCAGGTACAAAATTGATCATGGAAGGGTTTGATGTTGTAAACGATCGGTAGGCAATATATCCGCTGGGCACAGCAACTCCAACGGCTATGATTATGACTATTATTGCCTTGAGAAGAGGCTTCATAATTAGATATTTAACTTACTTATTTAAACCCGGATCATGATCTTTTTGATCAGTTATCTACAGTATTTAAAGAACCAGCTGGATTTGAGCAATTCAGTTTCAAATGTCCCATCGTATGGCAACAGGGCCATGGAGAAAATTTATTCACATTGCTGGTGATCTTCTCAGGCAGGAGAATCGCATGGACGTGGACAGAAGAATAATCGACATTATGGAGGACTGGCTGAGGGATGGCAACAGCAACATTGATGAGCTGGCCGACGTGGATGATGCAAGCTGGATGCGCCTCATAGAATCCAAATTAAGCGATGCCGAGAAGGATCTCGCCAGCCTTCCAGATGCGGCATTTTCCAAGCTGATGGGCTTCCTCAACTTCATGAGCAGTGTTGCAAAGACTCTCCCACATATCACCACCATCATCAGCTCATTTCTAACCAGGATCAAGAAAATACTGGAAACTGTGGCAAAAGCCCTTGGTGTTACGTCGTATTCCATCTCCGTGGGAGTTCCGTTCTACCTGAACTTCAGTATGAATTTCTCGTAATAGTGCCCCGGTCAGAATGGGGCTATCTTCCTGGATTTGGATTTGCACCGGCAGTATTTGAAGGGCGCGGAGGTTTCCATGCCATTCCCATGATACCACCAATGAGCGCGATCAGGAATCCCACAAAAAGACCACCGGACGTCCCGTACCAGCTTGCAGTGGCCATTATGATAATTAGTGCACCGTAAATAACGTGCCTCCTACGATCCAGGAAAAGTGTTGTGCTGAATATCAATATCATCAGACCCCAGAATGTCCCAAGGGAAACTTCCAGCAGGCTGTTACTGGAATACGTTCCATTCTTCAGCAGTATGTAAAGTCCGATGATTCCAACAAGTAATATGATAAGGCCGCCAACAGCGGAAACAACAGACGAATCCAGAGGAGATTCCTTAAGACTCTTCCATGACACAAATGAATATTGCTTTCACATATTTAACAAAATTTAGCGAGAAATCCACAACCGAAAGGGAGGGGATGAAAGTGAAATCCTTACTGAGAACACCTTTGCTTTCCACTGATCAATGGTATGGTTCAATATAATCATGTGGGAATCGAGCATATGGAGTTTCTGTCAGAAACCTTTGAAGCGGCGGGGATTCTGTGAAAACAGGGAGAGAAGACCGTGATGCTTATACAATCGAGAACCAGGATTCAAAATTGGCAGAAATGCAGAGTAAGATCATATAAAATCACGAAAAATGTATTTGGGAATATGAAAGAGGTGTGCCCCCACCGTGGCCGGGCGGGGGACAGCGAGGTGTCTACTGCAGCGTGATGGTGCGAGCTGTGAACGAATCCGGAGCATTGAAATCGATCACGGCTGGCGCACCCTGTTCAGGAGTAATTTGTCCCGATACGGCCTGATTCTGCGTGATATTTGCGCCGAATGTGTTGGTCACATTAAATATGACCGCAGCTGTATCCCCGGGAGACAGGACAGGGTATTTAGCCGTAAGGGAGTTCACCGGATCGCTTTCCACAAGCACTCCATAACTCGTTGAATCATGGTGTGTTGCACTCAGTAGCGGCCAGACTGAATTGCCAAACAGGTTGTTTGTGCCACTCTGGGCAACGCTGGCAAATATGGAACTGTTGTATACCAGGACGGCAGTAACGCCGTTGATGGTAAGAGTAACTGATACATTTGCCAGATTCACCGAACTTCCCCCGGTGTTATCACTGAGGAAAATTGCCACATATTCCACACCTCCGGCTTCAGCAGGGGTTGCTCCATCATAACCCAGAATCTGATCAACCACTATACCAGTGGAGACCTGCCTTATGGTAGTTGTTCCCGTGGAATCAGCCCTCTGCTGCAGAATACCTGCAGTATGGATGAGGACTGATGCGGCCACGGCAGCAACAAGGACAAGGGCTATGAATATTATAAGCACCCCAATGCCGGTTTCCGCTCTATCATCTTCGTCAAAGGAGAACTGCCTTTTCAGGAGCCTTCCCGCCCTGACGAGATCATATTTTAGTGACATATTGCATTAAACCTCTTTCTTGCCTGCTGTATGAGCATATGTAGATGGGTATGTTTGTATATAAACAGCCTAACGCTGGGAACGAAATTATTTCGCAGTGGCTGTAAACAGCAGACATCATGCCTACAGAGCATCATACCGTTTACGTGCACAGATTCATATAGCATATCCTGCAAAAAACCAATATGAGATCAAGGGCACATATAATCTTGATATCATGTTGAGCGGAGATGACAAGAGATTCATAGTAAAGAGTGTGGAGAATGGATACAAGGTCAGCGACCTGGCAAAGATGTTCAATGTTACACCACGCCGGGTGCAGCAGATCCTCAAGGAGGATCTCAATGGCGGTTCAGACAGGAAGAAATTTGCATCGCTGACTGCTGAGGAGGCAAGGGAAATAGAGGACCTCTGGGTTAATTACAAGATAGGTTCCAGGACAATATACTATCTCATGAAAAGCAAGGGCAAGAATGTCTCATACTACCAGATATACAACTTCATGAGAAACAAGAACATGATAAAATCCAAGGCTATACAATCATCGGGACAGAGAAACAAGTATGAAGACAGGCCTCTTTCAACCATCTATGTGGATTACCACCAGTCAAACATGGAATCGCCTTATGCCGTTGTCTGCGTGGATATGGCCACCAAGAAGATACTTTCAATGGTGGAATCCCGCAAGATAACCAAGGAGATAATGCAGAAGCTGGCTGACAGCATGGGGCAGTTCATTGTCAGCACAAACATGACAGTTCAGCATATGCACCTGAGAAGCGGGGTGCTGAGCATACTGTATGGTGCCACAGACCTGAAATACTACATGAAGAGAAAGGGCATCGAGGAGGTTACGCCGGATAAGCACGGAAACAGGATACACCTGGCACTCTCAAGGCTCTGGCAGAATTATGACAGGTTCAGGTGGACATTTGAATCTCCTGAGGCTTTCATATACTGGTATAACAACAGGCCAATCGTGGACAAGAGCCAGAACAGGGTTACAACACCAAATGAGATAATGGACCGCTTCCTGGTGGAACATGGAAACATCCCCATGGCAAGCGGATCATCCTGAACCGTTGAAATACTTTGGAGCGAACCTGTAGGGCCCCTCACCTTCCAGGATCGTGAATTCAACGGAATATGTTTTATGAAGATTCTCAAGGGTCATAACATCATTTCTTGGTCCAGATGCAACTATCCTCCCATCCCGGATCAGGACAACCCTGTCACAGATTCTGTACAGGAGATTAACATCATGAAGTACAACGATTATGTTCTTGCCTGAATCCCTGAGCTTTCTCAGTAGGTCAATAACCCTGATCTCCTTGTCCACGTCCAGGAACGCTGTTGGTTCGTCAAGGAGGAGTATATCTGCATCCTGGTAGATTGCCGCTGCGATGAGCGCAAGGCGCCTCTCGCCACCACTGATCTCGTTGAATGGCCTGTTTTCTAGGTCTCCTATGCCGCATAACTCAAGCACATCCCTTACACCTGATTTCTCATTAGTGAGGCTGTACCCGGAAATTGAAACAATCTCCCCAACAGTGAAATTGAAAGGTTCCGAGACCTCCTGGCTCACCACGGAAATCCTTCTGGATATCTCCCTGGTGGCCATTCCAGTCAGGCTTTTGCCTCCAACAATAACATCACCAGACGTGATTCGGTGGAAGCCATAGAGGGCCCTGAGCAGCGTTGATTTTCCTGAGCCATTTCTTCCGCCTATTCCAGTGATTGTTCCCTCTTCAGCTCTGAAAGACACATCCCGAAGTGAGAACTTTCCTCTGTTGAAAACAAGGCCTCTGGCTTCAAGATACATAATTTCCTCTCGATATGCGATTCAGGAGATACATGAAGAACGGCACCCCAATTATCCCTGTCACAATTCCAACAGGAATGACCTCTCCGTGGACTGCAGTGCGCGCAAGGTCATTAGAGACAAGCAGGAAAACAGCTCCAAGAATTGCTGAGGCAGGAACAACCTTCCTGTTGCTCCCGCCATAAATTATCCTGGAAACATGGGGTATTATGAGCCCAACGAATCCTATGAGGCCGCTTATGGAGACAGCTGCAGACACACCTATGGTTGTCACAACCAGCGCAAGCAGTTTTGTTTTTTCCACGGACACACCTATGGACTGAGCATGAGCCTCACCCATCTGCAGGGCATCAAGTTCCCTCGACATTAATGTCAGCACAATGCCGGAAGCGGCCACAATCAACGCAACCATTGTGATTTCTCCCCAGGTGATCCCGCTCAGTGATCCCAGTAGCCAGGCAAATGCCTCGTTCTGAAGTTTCCTGCTGGTGAAAAGCATAAGCCCCACAAGAGCAGATATGAACAGTGAGATGGCAATGCCCGAGAGCAGCAGATATATTGGGGGGACCTTTCCCGACCTGAAGGATACCATATAGACCACAATAACCACTGCCAGTGAGCATATGAATGCCAGGAACTGCACGCTGTATGCTCCGAACAGATCCGTGTTTGTGGCAAGGGCTATGATGGCACCAAGAGTGGCACCGCTTGATATTCCGATTATGTACGGCTCAGTTATTGGATTCTTGAATACGCTCTGTACAGATGCCCCGCCCATGCCAAGGGCAGCTCCCACGAACACTGCCCCGAGAATTTCCGGCTCCCTGATAAGAACAATTATGTTGTACTGTATTACCGTGAAGCCGGAATTGAAGTAGGATCCTGCAAATGGAACCTGGCTAAGATAAATCCTGGATATGACGATTGGAGAAATTGTGACTGCACCTATGTACGATGAGAAAATAATGGCTGCAGCCAGAAGAAATATTGATAGCACTGCCTTTACAACCAGGGCAGGCATTTTACCGAACCTTATAATTTCAGAT